>JBEHWP010000408.1:0-6096 GCA_040217665.1 Vulcanimicrobiota bacterium | reverse complement strand
TACGGCAGAATATTATTTCCATTGGCTCTCCTATGCCGAAATTGCTGTCCATAAGATTAAGCCTTCGAAAGTTAATGAAAGCCCTTAGTTCAGGAACAACCCTTACAAATTTTTTATTTTTATCTTTATTTTTCATCAGGTATTTATGTTTTAATAAAACAGGTATACCCTCGATTTTTTCCATTTCATAAATACCTTTCGCGGCTTTTTGAAGTACTTCAGTTGATATATCAGTTGCAAGAATAGTAAAATTGAAACCGCTGTATTTCTCTCCGAATTCACTTAAAACAATTGCCAGGGTATAAGGTTCTTCTCCTGTAGAACATCCTGCACTCCATACTCTGATTTTTCTGTGTACACCATGTATGGAAGAATTAATTAATTCAGGCAGTGCAGTCTGAGTTAAATAATCAAAATGGGCTGGCTCCCGGAAAAAATCTGTTTTATTGGTAGTAATAACATCAATCATATGAATGAGTTCAGTCTCAATACCATGGGGACTGAATATATAATCACAGTATTCACTGAATGAATCAATATTAAGTAATTTGAGCCTTTTCCTTATACGGGCTTCAAGCATTATTTTTTTGTTAGGCGGAAGTTTGATACCTACTTCATTGTAAATAAAATCACTCAAGATCCTGTAATTTCTCATGGACATAGATGTAGAATATAAATCGCCTGTCTGTTTTTTTGTACCGTTATCCATAATATATTCACCACTGTTTAAAAAATATATTATTATTCTACCTTATCTGATAATATTCTTCAATATGTATGCAGAATTTACTTCACCTCACTAGCAAATATGACCGGTTCGGTTAAAACGAAGTATGAGAATTAACAGAGAGTGAAGCATAAGACTTCATCATTTTCATATAAATTTCCCTGTTTCGGTATTCAGAGCCTATCCGAAAAGTCGCCCTATATCTTTCCACTGCCAGGCTCTTCCGAAAAATCTATAATCCTCCTGAAAGAGAACCTGTTTTTACAGACATTTACTATTTTGCGTCTATTTAATATACAACTGGCTGTTAATAAGGTATATATTTTTCTCCAGAACCTGGCAGCGGAAAGGATGAGAAAATAAATATTACTTTTCGGATAGGCTCTCAGTAAATAAAATTTTTCATGAAGGATAAAGTTGTTCAATGATGAAATAATATTAAACTCAATCTTTTCCGTAATTTATTTTTTTTGTCGTATATGACAGAAATGTTATTATGGATTGATTAGGAATTTATTTTAAAGGAGGTAAGCAGTCAGGGATTTTTAAAATATGAACGTGTTGAATGTTTTGTGTAAATTACCTGGAAATAAGGCAGTTTACCCAGAGTTTATGATACAGCCGAAAATTCCTGATATCTGTCATGAAAGTAATTATATGTGATCCCATTGACAAAGAATCTTTAGGCAAATTACAGTCCCATAAAGGATTGGAAGTCGATGAAAAGACCGGCCTTGCACCTGATGAACTGTTAAAAGTCATAGGTGATTATCATGCAATGGTTGTGAGAAGTGCTACAAAGGTTACTGCAGATGTAATTAAAGAAGCGAAAAATCTCAAACTGGTAGTCAGAGGTGGAGTCGGTGTTGATAATATAGATGTAAAATGTGCGGAAGCAGCAGGTATTAAAGTTGCAAATACTCCCAATGCAAGTTCTGTATCTGTAGCAGAAATGGCAATAGCCATGATGTTTGGCCTGGCGAAAAAATTGACTTATCTTGATTCTTCTATGAAAAATGGCAAATGGGTTAAAAAGGGTTATAAGGCAATGGAACTTTACGGGAAAACCGTCGGAATTATAGGTATGGGAAGAATAGGACAGGAAGTGGCAAGAAGGGCGCTTGGCCTGGGTATGCATGTACATTTCCAGGATGTAAGATCTATTCTTACGTTTGATCCTACAGGTATGGGAACAGAACAGCATCCTATGAATGTCATACTTGAAGAGTCAGATTTTATAACACTTCATGTTCCTTTTATGAAAGACCATGGTCCATTACTCAAAGCAGAACATTTTGCAAGAATGAAAGACGGAGTTTTTATCATAAACTGTGCCAGAGGCGGAGTAGTTGATGAAAAAGCCCTGTTAGATGCTTTAAAATCAGGAAAAGTAGCAGGAGCAGGTATTGATGTGTTCGAGACAGAACCTGCCTTCAGGGAAGAATTTAAAGAACTTGAAAATGTAATTCTTACACCCCATGTAGCTGCTTCCACAAAAGAAGGTCAGGCAAGAGTTGGCAGTGAAGTTGCAAAGATAATTATAGATTTTTATGAAGCAAACAAATAAGTGAGCAGTGAACAGTGAGTAGTGAGTAGAAGCAATCGCTACTCACTTTCATTATAAATAGTTGTTTTCAATCATTATCCCGGCGTTACGCGTCACGCGTTACGATTCAAAGGAGGCTTATATATGTCCGTAGTAAAACCTTTCAGAGGTGTCAGACCTGCAAAAGGTCTTGAAGAAAAAGTGGCAGCAGTGCCATATGACGTAGTGAATTTTGAGGAAGCCAGGGAAATAGCTTCGCCCAATCCCTGCAGTTTCCTTCATATAGAGAAATCCGAGATAGATCTTGATCCAGGACTTCATATGCATGACAGGAAGATCTTTGAAAAAGCAAAAGAAAATCTCAAGAAGTTTATTGCAGAAGGCACCATGATAAGAGATGAAAAGAAATGTTATTATATATACCGCCAGATTATGCCCATAGGCGATAAACTTCATTCCCAGACAGGTCTTCTGGCAGGAGCATCTGTGGAGGAATATGAAAAAGATCTTATAAAAAAGCATGAACATACCAGGAAAGATAAGGAAGAAGAGAGAACCCTTCATGTAGATACGGCAAATGCAAATACAGGCCCTGTTTTTCTTGCCTATAAACAGAGGAAATCTATAGATGATATAGTTGAGAATATAACAGGCCAGAATCCTGATTATGATTTTACCGCCACAGACGGTATAAGACATACTCTATGGGTAGTATCTGATGAGAAAACAATCAATAACATTGCAGATGAATTTAAAAAGATAGATTGCCTCTATGTGGCAGACGGACATCACCGTTCTGCTGCCGCTACAAGAGTGGCTCAGAGGAGAAGAAGTGAAAATCCGCACCATACAGGGGAGGAGGAATATAATTTCTTCCTTTCCGTTATATTCCCTGCAAATCAGCTTTATATAATGGATTATAACCGTGCCTTGAAAAATCTTGCAGGTAATACGCCTGAAGAGTTTATGGAGAAAATTTCCGGAAAATTTGATATAGAAAAGATCGGGAAAGATCCATATAAACCGGAGTCATTACATACATTCGGCATGTATCTGGAAGGTTCATGGTTTAAACTTTCTGCAAAGAAAGGCACCTATCCGGAAGAAGATCCTGTAGCCTCTCTGGATGTTGCCATACTTCAGGAAAATCTCCTTGAACCGATTTTAGGCATTAAAAACCCCAGGGAAGATAAGAATATAGATTTCATAGGTGGTATGAGGGGACTTAAAGAACTGGTGAAACTTGTAGACAGCGGTAAGTTTAAAGTGTCTTTCGCCATGTACCCCACTTCTATGGAACAGCTTATGAATGTAGCAGATCAGGGTAAGGTTATGCCTCCGAAATCTACATGGTTCGAACCGAAACTCAGAAGCGGCATGGTTGTCCATCTGTTAGAAGATTAATAGTGAAAAGTGAAAAGTGAAAAAAAACAGGTTTTTTTTAACTTTTAACTGTTTTCATTTGCAACATATACATTAAAAATACGATATGGCAGGTATTTAAACTCCTCATTGACATGTTAAATCTTCTGAGTTATAATTTTTCTTCGAAAGAATAACTAACAGTATATAATTTTTCAACACAGAAAGTACTATTATTATAGTGTATTTTATAATTTGTTAGGATTTACCGGCATAAGTATTTAGAGACTATCCGAAAAGTAGAGGGTCATCTTTCACAGACTGTGCTTGAACAGATCTAAAAGGACTTTTCGGACAGGTTCTTAATAGACCTTTTCCCTCCCGTCAAGCGTTATACGTCACGATTTAAATGTATGATGTTGTTATGTCCTGATAAACTCTGAGTTTGATTATGAAAAAATAAATATAATGCCGACAAATATATTACAGCAGTTGCTGTAAAGGACTGAAAATTTAATATAAAAAGGAGGAAATGTGATGATTGCTCTTGCTGATACTATGAAGAGTGTAGAACTGGAAGTAGTCCTTCCGGATCTCAGGAAAAAAACTAAAGGTCCCGTATCAGATTTTATTACCCACCATTACAGACACTTTAATGCTGCCTCACTTGTAGATGCCGCCAGAGGGTATGAAAAACACCTGATGGAAGGAGGCAAAATGATGATTACCCTTGCCGGAGCCATGAGCACAGCCGAACTGGGTGTATCTCTGGCAGAGATGATCAGACAGGATAAGGTCCATATTATATCCTGCACAGGGGCAAATCTGGAAGAGGATATAATGAACCTCGTAGCTCACAGCCATTACAAAAGAGTTCCCAACTATCGTGATCTCACGCCATGGGATGAAATGGAACTTCTCGAACAGGGATTGAACAGGGTTACCGACACATGTATACCGGAAGAAGAAGCGTTCAGGAAAATACAGAAACATATCTTCAGATTATGGAAAACCGCAGATACAAATGGTATGAGGTTTTTCCCTCATGAATACATGTACCGGATGCTTAACAGCGGCGTTTTGAAGGAATATTATGAAATAGACCCTAAAGACAGCTGGATGATTGCCGCTGCAGAACGTAATCTTCCTGTTATAGTCGGTGGATGGGAAGATTCGACTATGGGAAATATCTTTGCATCCTATGTAATCAAAGGCGAATTAAAAGCAGGCACTGTAAAAAGCGGAATAGAGTATATGGTCTATCTGGCTGATTGGTACAGGAAAAACTCCGATGAAGGCGGAGTCGGCTTTTTTCAGCTTGGAGGAGGTATTGCCGGAGATTTCCCGATCTGTGTCGTTCCTATGATGTATCAGGATCTTGAATGGCATGATGTACCTTTCTGGTCCTATTTCTGCCAGATCAGTGACAGCACTACATCTTATGGCTCTTACTCGGGTGCTGTTCCGAATGAAAAGATTACATGGGGAAAGCTTCATGCTAATACGCCCAGGTATATTATAGAATCTGACGCAACAATAGTTGCGCCCCTGATTTTTGCATATATATTAGGATGGTAAAGAAAATTGAAAACTTTTTTGAAAACCCTTAATCATGTGATTAAAATGAAAAATTATCAACAATTCCTCATATGTCAGAGGCCTGCTCATATTATTCGCCAGGCTCTCCTTTTCCTCTTGCTCTAGACTCTGCCGCCGGATATTAATAAACATTTCAAGAATATATTCTGTGTAAAATACTATGAGTTTACAGAAGGGAAATTTTTTCTATCCCGGATACACTATAAAATACTTGTAATTCTCGTGAAGGTATTATATAATTTTTTGTATTTTTATAGCAAAAAAACAAGAGGGATATTTATGAAAAAAACGTTATATATTATATTATTCACTATTGTCTTATTGCTCTGTAACCTTATTTATACCTTTGCCGGCTCCGGAAAAGGTATAAAGCTTACTGCATCGGACATACTTAAGGAAATGAATTTATTAAAAGATAAACTTTCCTCTGTAGATATATATACGGAACCATCAGAAAAAGGTTTTTTACAGATAGAAAAAGATGTTAAAGACGGAAAAAATATTATAGTAAAAACTATATTTGATAAAAATGGACATGTAATATCCCGTGATAAATATGTTTCTTTTCTGAATCAATTAATATGGGAACATGAAGAAACAGGTTCTGTACATTTTATAATAAGTACCGGGGAAAATGGTGTTTTAACCAGGGAAGATATCAGTTTTGCACATCTTCCCACATTTACTCCTTCACCTTCTGTACCGCAGATTTCCCCTGTCCCGGCAACTCCCACAAAGCAGATTAAGCCTTCAGCTACGCCGGCAGTCCATCTTACTCCGACTCCTGCTGTTAAATTAAAAGAAAAAGTAATATTTGTATCGGAACTTGATGGTTTTATGAATATATATACCATTAATCCCG
>JBEHWP010000407.1:0-6106 GCA_040217665.1 Vulcanimicrobiota bacterium | reverse complement strand
TTAACCTTTGGCTGAAATCATCATGACCACTTTACTTTTAACAAATTTATTTTATAATATTATTAATACTTTAGCAGTAAAGGAGATTTCTTCATGTCAGATATAAAAACGACTTACAATACACAGGGTGCAAAATCGATTTCTTTATCAGGCTCACAGAAGAAAATTTCAAAAGCGCCCGAACAGATAGACACCTACAAAGCGGGAGAAGTCGCTCCTCCGCCGCCTTCAATAAACCCTGAATTAATTACCGGTAAAAGCAGGCTTGCAGAGATGGGTATAAAATTTTCCTGTCCATCAGAGCTTATGACAGAACAGGATCAGCTACAATTAATGAAAGGTCTTGAAGCAGTTGTGGCTAAAATGCCAGAAGATAAAAGACCGGTAAATCTGCCTCTGTACGTTAAAGCAAAAGACCCTAACGGGAAAGCTGCAGGAAGATATTCTCCTGCACTTAAAGATATAGTAATCTACCGTTTTACAAAGACAGATAAACCTTTTCCTGTTCAAACTATGATACTTACTTCAATCCATGAATACGGTCATGCCACCCATGATGCACTGAAACCTGATTTGGAAGGAGAAAGTCCATATCCACCGATTTTAGACTCTAAAGGCAGAAATATAACAGTAAGAGCAGATACTTTAGAAGCAGACGCAACGGCAAAGGGCCATGACCCTGATAATATAGCAGATGATACAACAGGAACAGTATGGGACAGGTGTGATGCCTATGTAGAGTCTCACCCATGGATGAAAGACGGTGCAAAGGCAGAGAAATACTCAAGAAAAAACTTTAAAGAACATTTTGCCGAAACCTTCAGGGAATATATTGCATACCCGAAGAGATTTAAAGATAAAATAGCTTCTATGGAAAGAGAACTGCAGACCCTGCCGCCTGACAGTGAAGAAGCTAAATATGTCAGTGAATCTATCGATATAATGAAGGAATCCTATAATTATTATAAAACTCAGATCTTTAACGGACATGAATTCCCGACTACGACCAGGAGTATTGATTATAGAAAGATAGATCCGGAATTCCTCCAGTACGAAGAATAAATGGATCTGAAGCGAGAACTCGGACTTAGAGACATCATACTGTTTAATATTGCCGCCATTGTAGGACTCAGGTGGATATCAAATGCTGCAGCAGGAGGTATGTCTTCCATTACACTGTGGATACTTGCTGCCCTGTTCTTTTTTATCCCACAGGGGCTTACTGTAATGGAACTATCCCGCATATACCCTTCTGAAGGCGGCATATATCAGTGGGTCAAACATGGTTTCGGAGAATTTCATGGTTTCATATGCGGATGGTGCTACTGGACTTCCAATCTTATATATTACCCGACACTTCTTATATATATGGCAGGTTCGTCTGTTTATATACCGGGTAACTCTGCTCTTTATCTGGAAAAAGACAGATTTTACAATCTCATATTCTGCCTTGTCATCCTTTGGGTTGCCATAATACTGAACACTGTCGGTATGAAAACAGGGAAATGGGTTCAAAATCTCGGTGCCATAGCTACATGGATGCCTATAGTGGTTCTCATATGTGCCGGCTCTTTTGTTACCTGGAAATTCGGCTTTGCCAATCCTTTCTCTGTTAAAGATCTTATTCCTGATTTTGGAAATATAAAAATGATTGCTTTTTTTTCCACTCTATGTTTCGGCTTTGCCGGCCTCGAACTTGCCTCTGTCATGGGTGATGAAATAAAAGATCCGGCAAAAAACTTACCGGCAGCTATAGTTATTTCAGGGATAATGATAGCCTTTATATATATAACAGGTACTTTATCTCTCCTATCTGCACTTCCCGGTAAAGAAATAAGTGTTATAACAGGCCTTCTTCAGGCAATAAAATCAGTGGAATTAAAAACAGGATTTCCTCTCATTACGAGTATTATTGCAATCTTTATCGTTCTTGGCGGAGTTGGAGGAACAGGAGCCTGGCTTTCTGGTTCTGCAAGAATTCCATTTGTAGCAGGTATTGATAATTTTCTCCCTTCTTCTTTCGGTAAAATTCACCCGACATGGCATACTCCATATGTGGCAATTCTCTTTCAGGGAGTTATTTCTTCCATATTTATTATCATGGCCATTGCAGGTTCTACTGTCAAAGAAGCCTATACACTGCTTGTAGACATGACAGTAATTGTAACCTTCATTCCCTATGTTTACATGTTTATATCTCTTTTTATAATAAAAAAGAAAGAAAATTTCAGAGGAGGCTTAATTCCGGGAGGGGTAACAGGTATATGTATCGTATCTATTACAGGTCTTTTAATTACACTGTTAAGTATGTTTTTCAGTTCCATACCTCCTGAAGGAACAAAAAATCCACTTCTCTATGAAGGAAAATTAATAGGAGGTTCAGTATTATTTATAGTAATAGCAATGATTTTTTATTTCAAAGGAAAAATAAGAAAAAATAAGAGTAATATTTCAGCAGTCAGAAGGTCAGATTTTATAGAACAGTAAATCATATAGACTCAAAATATTAAAAGTCTGCAAAACCAGTTTGCCATGCAACAGGATCATATCTTTTCCGTAAGAGTCCTGCCGGGGACAGTTTTTGGGAACGGGTAATGACTTATCTGGAGCGGCAATCAGGATTTGTCAGGAAATAACTACATCATATTTATAGTTTATATCGTGACGCGTAAGGCGTGACGCGACGATAGTAATCGTTCTAATAATGTACCGGAGTCATTTTTCTTACAGTATTTATTGGTACCAGCAGTAAATATGGCACCAGTTAAAAAGTATCCAAAAAAGCTTCTGCCTGACAGGCTCTGGAGAAGAAAAATTAGTTTTTATATAGAATTAAAAATTAAATAAGGCAAATGATTTTTCTTTGTAATATCCTGTCAGGCAGAATCTGATAAAATGGTTACGAACTTATCTGGAACAGTAATTAGTAAATTATGGAAAGGATAGAGAAATTTCCAGATAGATTTCCAGACAGTCGTTATACAGTAATAAAGGAACTGGGGAGAGGCGGCACCGGTATTGTGCTTCTCTGTTATGATACTGTGGAAAAAAGAGAAGTTGCAATAAAAATGCTATCAGACGGAGATACTGAACAGAACATAAAACGGTTTCAGAGAGAAGCACTGTTGATTTCAAGACTCCATCATCCCAATATAGTATCTTTCTACAGATTTGTTCAAAGAGAAAAAAACAGCTATCTTGTTATGGAATATATAAAAGGTATACTTTTGAAAGAATATTTAAAAGCTTCTCCTTATCCAATGGATTGCCTTCTGAAATCTGCAGTTCAAATCTGTTCTGCTCTGAGTCATGCCCATTCAAAAGGGATTGTTCACAGAGATATAAAACCTGCCAATATTCTCGTATCACCGGAAGGTATTGTAAAAATAACAGATTTCGGAGTGGCGAAAGATTTATTGAATAACCTTCCCAGGATTACCCTTAAAGGTTCTCTCATAGGTACCGTAACCTATATGTCTCCAGAACAAATACTCGGCCATGACGTAACCTCTCTATCAGACCTTTATTCTCTGGGAGTAACTTTATATGAGCTTTCCACCGGTTCTCTTCCATTTAAAGAGAAAAACTTTACTGCCCTTCTCATGCAGCAAAGTACACTTATTCCAACCAATCCCTGTGAATTAAATCCTGAAATAAGTGAAAATCTTCAGAATATTATAATGAAATTACTGGAAAAAACTCCTGAGAAAAGATATACGTCTGCTTTATCTGTAAAAGATGCTTTAAACACAGTAATTATAGAAGAGAGGGATAAAATATCTGAAACAAAACCGGGAAAAAGTAAGAGAGAAGAAACAGATATTATCTTTAAAAATCTTGAAGGGAAAAGACTCTTTCATCTTGCAAAAACCTTCAGAATAAACGGAGAAATATCAAAAAGTCTGAATTGTCTCAAAAAATCTATGGAATTCTTTCGTGAAATAAAAAATTTTAATTCTGTCCTTCAAACATTTCTGGAAATAGAAGATCTGTATAGAAACAGATTAAATAATATAAATAAAGCAATGGAGATACTAAAAAAAGCAATAGAAGAAGCTGAACATGCCGGAGATTTTGCTGCAATGGCTTTTCTTTACGCCAGACTTGGCGAAGATATATATGAACATACTTACTGTGAAGAAGAAAGTAAATATTACCTGGAAAAAAGTCTTTCTATGCAGAAAAATCCAACCAGTTCATCTGCAAAAATACTCTATATGCTTGGAACTATTCATTTCAATGAAGGGAATTTAGAAGAAGCTGAAAAATGTTTCAGAAAATTACTTACCATATCAGAAGAAAAAGGGTTACAGAAAGGAATAGTGAAAGCTCATACAGGTATAGGAAAAATACATCTATCAACTGATAACCTCATTTCTGCGTCGGAACATTTCAGGTCATGTCTGATTGATGATATGTTACTCAGAGCAGAAAGTCTGACAGGTTTCATAGATACCCTGATAAAAATGGAAATGATAGAAAGAGCCAGTATATATGTAGAAGAATTATTCATGTTATCAGAAAAAATTCAGGAAAAATTACTGAGAGGCATAATATTCAGAACTCTGGGCAAATATTATATAAAAACCGGGAAAATGGAAAAAGGAGGAAAATATTTATATAAAAGTGTAAAACTTCTGGAACATACAAAGAGGTCTTATGATATAGCAGAAAGTTTATATGAACTTGGTATTTTTTATCTGGAAATTTTTTTAAAGAATAAATCGACAGATCCGGATGTGAAAGAAAAAGCAATAAAAAACCTTGAAAAGGCAAAACTGTTATTTACCTGTCTGAACAATACCGGAAAAATTGAAGAGTTAAACAATATGATCAGAAAAGTGGGAACAGGTGGTTGATAGGTGATGGGTTATAGGTGACAGCAACTTATCCCTCTATATCAAGTATATCGCCTCTTAATTCTGCAGATTTCAAATCTCTGTCTCTCAAACCGGTCTTATCTTCTATTCTCCTCATGAATTCCTGGCTACCTTCATCTGTATGAGTGAATTTCACTTCATGCCGGAAATCAGAGCCCAGATCAGGGATGATCATTTTAGGCATTTTTTTCAGTTCTTTTTCCTTAATCAGTCTCTTTCTTTCTCTTTCTTCTTCTTCTTTTTTGGCATCTTTAAATTTTTTCAGAGCTTCACCCATAGTGGCCATAAATTTCTTCTGCTCTTCCGGGTCAACTCTGTCTTTTTTATTATTTAACTGAGAAGAATAAGGTTTCTGAGGTGATGTTCTGGATGAAGATACGGGATTTACAGTGCTCCCTGTGGAAGTCGAAGGATAAAATAATTTTTGTCTTCCTTTTTTCATTTTCTGTTCCTCCGTTAAAACCAGCTATAACCTTCTTCCTGTATATCAATCTCTTCCATAGTCAGATTTTCTCTGAGCATTTTAAGTGCTCTTGTATGGAGCTGTGATACCCTCTGTTTGGTAACACCTAAATGAGGAGCAATCTGTTCAAAGGTCATTCTTTTAAAATAATGGTATTCTACAAGCATCCGCTCCCTTGCAGGAAGGTTTTCCATAGCTTTGTTAAGTTCTTCTCTCTGTTCAATAAAAGCCAGTTCTATAGAAGGCTCCACGCTGCGGTTATCTGATATGGTATCCATAATCTCCATTTCATCTTCATTGGATGAAGACGAAAAAGGCTGGTTAAGGGAAAGTAAATAGGCACAACCCAGATTTGCTATAAGCTCATAAAGCTCACTGGCACTCATTTCCATAACTTCTGCAAGTTCTTCTTTTGTGCCTTCTCTTCCATGGTCACTGGCAAACTGTACAGATACCTTTTCAAGTTCTCTTGCTTTTCCTCTTATCCTTTCAGGAATCCAGTCAAGAGCTCTGAGGGAATTTAATATAGAGCCTCTTATAACAGGAGTCGCATATGTTTCAAATTTTATTCCCCTGCTTATATCGAAATTATTAATAGCTTTAATAAGCCCGAATATTCCATCACTTACCAGATCTTCAAATTCTATTGTACTGCTCACACATCTATTGACCCGACCGGCTATTTTTTTTACAAGAGATAAATAATGTTCTATCAAGGCATCTCTACTGTCTTTATCTTTTTTTTCATTAAACTGTGCCCAGA
>JBEHWP010000406.1:0-6133 GCA_040217665.1 Vulcanimicrobiota bacterium | reverse complement strand
CATCCCGGAAAAAAATTACTCTTTATGGGATGTGATATGGGGCAGTGGAGAGAATGGAACCATGATTTTGGTCTTGACTGGCATGTACTTCAATATGAATCTCATAAAAAATTAAATGATTATGTAAAGGATCTGCTCCATCTTTATAAATCGGAACCGGCCCTTTATGAAGTGGATATCAGTTATACGGGATTTCAGTGGATAGATTTCCATGATGCAGACAGAAGTATAATAGCATTTTATAGAATAGCAAAAGACGGACTCGGTATTATTGTATTTGTCTATAATTTTACTCCTGTGCCATGGTTTAAATATAAGATAGGTGTTCCTTATGAAGGATATTATAAAGAGGTTTTAAACAGTGATTCTTCCATGTACTGGGGCAGTAATATGGGCAACGGAGGCGGTGTTACGGCAGAAAAGGTATTCTGCCACAATCAGCCTTATGCCATAGAAATTGATATTCCTCCTCTCGGTATGGTTGTATTTAAACCTGAATGGCCTGCACAGGAACTGCAGAGAAGAGCAGAAGAAGCAGAAAAGAAGAGACTTGAAGAGGAAGAATTAAAGAGAAAAGAAGAGGAAGAGTTAAAGAAGAAAGAAGAAGAAGAAAAGAAGAGAAGAGAAGAGATAGAGAAAAAACTTGAAGGGTGGAAAAAAGAAGCCCTGGAGAAGGAAACAAAGAGACAGGAAGAGCTGAAGAAAGCTCTCCTGGAAAAAGTAGAAAAAGAGATAAGTAAATCCAGGCCTGAAAAAGAGGAAAAAAAGAAGAAGAGCAAAAAGAAGGAATAAGTAGTATAGTGAAAAGTGAATAGTGAAGAGTGAAGAGTAGCTTTTCACTTTTCACTTTTCACTTTTCACTTTCATGATATCAAACAAATTTTTTAAAGTACTTATTTTTATTTTAATGCTTGCCCTTCGTACAGCAGGTTATACCATAGGATGGGCTGCTATTAATACGATTTTACTCAAAAGGCTTGGCATTGAAACATTGCCTTATTCCTTCATTTTATTTGCTTCTTTTTCCCTCACAGGAGCATGTATTTATCTTTTTTTTGCCGATTTATTACCTCGATATACCCTTATAAAGATATTTTCTGCCGGTACAGGCATATTGTTTATTATTTCCATTTTTTTTATTCCTGAATATAAAGGACATCTTGAACTGGATATTAGTGTAATATTATTCGCTTTTCTTATTCTTACGGGGGAAGGTATAGGCTATTCTATTACCAGTATTCAAATATGGACACTTGTCAATGATGCCTTCAGACCTGATGAAGGAACCAGAGTTTATCCTCTTATAGCCATGGCTCCTTCACTGGGAAGTATATCAGGCGGTTTAATTTTGAGATTTTTCGGCGATAAACTTGAAGTGGAAAGTCTTATTATATGCTGGGCATTGCTTGTGATGTCTGTTTTACCTCTCCTTAGTATATTACGGAGATATTATGGTAAAGAAATTGATACAACATATCTGAAAAATATATCACATAATTTAATATCCAATTTCAGAGACGGATTTAAATTTTCATTCTCTTCACCACTGTTACAATCACTGGCATTTATCTGTATATTATTCTGGCTTGTGGCATCACTTAAAGAATTTCAATTCGATAAAATGTTGAATCAGCATTTAACTACAGAAGGAGATTTAAATAAATTCTATGGTGTTTTTACGATAGTTCTGAGAACAAGTGTTCTTCTTATACAGATATTTCTGACCGGGAGAATTATTAGATTTACAGGTGCCGGCTACGGACTCTGTATACTTCCTGCCGCTATGTGTATATGTCTTGGTTCCATACTCATTTCTTCTTCTTTCTACTGTCTGGTTATTATGAGATTTATCTGGGACCTTGCAGGTATGACTGTTCAGATAACAGCTTTTCAACTGTCCTTTAATGCCGTGTCAGGCCCCTATCGTGGCCGTGCCAGAGGTATCCTGGAAGGTTTAATCAATCCTGTCGGCGGTATTCTGGGAGGATTTTTTATTATTTTTATAAATAAAATTTTTTACAGTAATCCTGCTGCAACATCGGGACGTATTATTATTACTGTTATGGCACTGATATTTTCCCTTATGTGGCTTATTACAGCCATTACAGTGAATAAACGATACAGAAGAACGATTGTTCAGAACCTGGACAGTGATGATAGAAGAACCTGTCTTGATGCAGTAGAAATGTTAAGAGAAGTAGAAAAATCTGTGGCACTGGAAAAACTTGATGAATTGGCAGATTCAGATGATATGGAAGTAAAAAATACTGCTTTGAAGACTATGTCTATAATTCGTGACGCGTAACGTATGACGGGTAATTTCCTGACAACTCACTGTTCACCATTCCAAACTATAATTTTACCATGTAATCAGGAAGGACTTCCAGATGGAATATCTAATTACTTCAATGGATATGAGCAGGCGTAATGTATTATGTGTTTCATACGCGTCACCCGTCACGCGTGACGCGTTACGATAAAAGGAGTGTTAAATTATGAATATTATAATTCACGATGTTGGCATGAGAGATGGGCTTCAAATAGAAAAAACCATTGTTCCGCCTGAGAAAAAGATTGAATGGGTCAGAGGACTTATGGAAGCAGGGATTGACATTATTCAGGTCGGTTCTTTTGTGAACCCCAAAAAAGTGCCTCAAATGGCCGATACAGAACAGATTTTTACAGAATTAAACAAAATAAAAAAAGCTGAAACAATACTTTCTGCCCTTGTTCTTAATGAAAAAGGTGTGGAACGGGGTATGTCATGCGGAGTGGAAATGTTCTGTATGGGAGTTTCTGCCAGCGAAACACACAGTCAGAAAAATACCGGCATGACTGTTTCTGAAGCTACAGAGAGAATTATTGCAATGGCAAAAGAATGTATGAAAGCAAATAAAAAAGTTCAGGCTTCTGTTCAATCTGCTTTTGGATGTGGTTTTGAAGGAAAAATTCCTCATGAGAAAGTTCTTTCCATTGTAGAAAAATATCTGGAAGCAGGTATAAAGAATATAAGTCTTGCAGATACAGCAGGACATGGAAACCCGGAAACAGTAGAAAAACTTTATGGTGCTATATTTAAACTGGATAATACTGTTGAATGTGCATGCCATTTTCACAATACATACGGACTTGGCCTTCTGAACTGTTATAGTGCTATGAAATCAGGAGTGAAATATATAGAAACTGCTTTCGGTGGACTCGGAGGATGTCCTTTTACAAAATCCCCATCAGGTAATGTTTCTACAGAGGATTTTGTTCATCTCCTTCATCAGATCAATCTGAGAAAAGATGTCAATCTCAACAGTATTGTAGAAATTGCAAAAGATGGTTCGTCTTTCTTTAAGAGAGACCTGCCGGGAATGATATATAAATTGGTGAAAAGTGAAGGGTGAAGAGTGAAGGGTGAAGAGTGAAGGGTGAAGAGTGGCGAACCGTGTTCGTCCGGTACCGGTAAAAACACGTATCACGCATCACGCATCACGCATCACGCATCACGCATCACGATTTTAAGGAGGAATTATTATTATGAAACTTTTAGAAGGTATAAGAGTTCTTGATCTTACAAATGTTCTTTCAGGCCCTTTCTGCACTGTCCATCTGTCTTTATGCGGTGCAGAGGTTATAAAGATAGAACCTCCGGGAGAGGGAGAACTTGCAAGAAAGCTCGGCAATGTGCCGAAACTTAATAAACAGCTTATGGGAACCAGCTTTCTTGCACAGAATGCCAATAAAAAATCTGTTACCCTTAATCTGAAAGCTCCGGAGGGAAAAGAGATATTCAAAAAACTTGCCAGAACTGCAGATGTGGTAGTGGAGAATTTCAGACCTGGAGTTATGGACAGACTCGGTCTGGGATATAAAGAGTTAAGCGCTATTAATCCCCGTATAATTTACTGTGCTATTTCAGGTTTCGGCCAGACAGGACCTGATGCGCTCAAACCTGCTTACGATCAGATTGTTCAGGGCCTGAGCGGTGTTATGGCTGTAAACGGTGATGAAAGATTGAATCCCCTGAGAGCAGGTTTCCCTGTATGTGATACAGTGGCAGGAGTAAATGCGGCTTTTGCCATTATGGCTGCTCTTTATTACAGGGAAAAAAGCGGTGAAGGCCAGTCTATAGATATAGCCATGATTGATTCTATTATGCCTCTTATGGGATGGGTTGCGGCAAATCTTCTTATAGGAAAACAGCAGCCTGTTCTTATGGGTAATGATAATTTCACTGCTGCTCCGTCAGGTATGTTTGTTACGAAAGACGGATATCTTAATATAGCGGCAAACAAACAGGAACAGTGGGAAGCTGTTGCTGAAGTTCTGGGTGTGCCTGAATTAAAAGAAGATCCCAGATTTAAAGAAAGAGATACAAGGAAGGCCAATCGTAAACTTCTTACGCCTCTTCTGGAAGAAAAATTAAAAGAACATACCACCGAATACTGGGCAGAAGCTCTTAATAAAAAAGGTGTTCCTTCCGGAGAAATACTGTCTCTTGAAGGAGCTCTCACTGCGCCTCAGATAAAACACAGAAATACGTTGCAGAAGATAAAGGTTGAAGGAGTGGAAGGTCTTGAAGAAGTTGAATTATTCAATCTTACGGCGAAATTTGAAAAAACCCCTGCTTCCATAGATAGTCCTCCTCCGAGACTTTCTGCCAGTACAGAGGAAATTTTGACTTCTATCGGTTATACAAAGGAACAGATAAATGATTTCAGAGAAAAGAAAGTTATTTAGAGACTGTCTTATTTAACGCATCACCTGTGACGCGTTATGCGTTACGTGTCACGAATCAAAGGAGGTATAAAAATGGGAATGACAGTAGTGGAAAAGATTTTAGCCAGAGCAACAGGTCAGAATTCCGTTAAAGTGGGAGATGTCCTTGAACCTGCCGTAAATCTGGCAATGTCTCATGAAAACGGTGCCCTTGTGATAAATCAGTTTTCAGAGGTTTATCATGGTACAGAATTTGAAGCGAAGGTATGGGATCCTTCTAAAATAGCCATCATATTCGATCACAGAGTTCCTGCCGAAACTTCCAAAACTGCTACAAATCAGAAAAAAATCCGTGATTTTGTGGCAAAACAGGGAATAGCAAAATTTCATGATCTGAGAGGAGACGAAGGTGGTATATGCCATCAAATTCTTCCTCAATACGGTTATGTAAGGCCCGGATATGTAGTGGTAGGAACAGACAGTCATACTACAAGTCATGGTGCTCTTGGTGCTTTTTCTTTTGGGATAGGTGCAACAGAAATGGCCAGTGTATGGGCTCTCGGTACAGTCCTGAATGTAGAAGTTCCCGGTACGATAAAAGTAGAAGTAAAAGGGAAATTTCCTGAATTTGTTGGGCCAAAGGATCTTATATTGTATCTTATAGGAAAAATCTCTGCCCAGGGTGCAAATTATAAGGTTATTGAATTTCACGGTGAAACAATAAGAAATATGTCCACTTCCGGCAGGCTTGTAATATGCAATATGTCTGTAGAAGCAGGAGCGACATCGGGTATTGTCCCTGCAGATGAAGAAACGATAAGATATCTCCGTGAAGAAGCAGGAGTAACAGAGGAAATTATATCTGTAACACCTGACAGTAATGCAGTGTATGAACAGGTTATAGAGATAGATGTGTCAGGCATGGTTCCTCAGATTGCCTGCCCTCATACTGTAGATAATGTAAAACCTGTAGGTGAAGTGGAAGGTGTAAAATTACAGCAGATAGTAATAGGCTCATGCACAAACGGAAGACTTGATGATCTTGAAGGTGCTGCGAAAATACTTAAAGGTAAAAAGGTTGCCAGGGGAACCCGTATGCTTGTATTTCCTGCTTCCTGGAAGATTTACAGAGAAGCTTTGAAGATGGGTATTCTCGGAGATCTTGTAGATGCAGGTGCAGCAATTATAAATCCAGGGTGCGGATGCTGTCTCGGAGTACATCAGGGAGCTCTGGGAGACGGAGAAGTAGCCCTTGCTACTACGAACAGAAATTTTAAAGGACGAATGGGCAATCCGAAAGGTGACGTTTATTTATGCTCACCCCAGGTAGCAGCAGCAAGTGCCATAACAGGTACTATAACTGACCCGAGAAAAGGAGGCAAATAAAATGTCACAGGTTGTATTCAAACTTGAAGATGATATATCG
>JBEHWP010000405.1:0-6135 GCA_040217665.1 Vulcanimicrobiota bacterium | reverse complement strand
TTATTCTTTACTATAAAATCCAGTATATCAGCTTTTTTCAGCATCATACCATTTGTGGTAACGGAAAATCCTGTCTTCTCATTTAAACGTTTGACTCTCTCTGTAACATGTTTTAAGACAGGAAAATTCATAAAAGGTTCTCCTCCGTAAAAAATAACTGCCTGTGGCTGTTTTTCAGGCTCTTCTATCTTTAAGAAAAAGGTATCTACTATTTTATCTGCCATTTCCACGGACATATGCTTACTCTCATGAGTTCTTTCATCCTGGAATGTTCCGGAATAAATACAGTAACTGCAGCGAAGATTACAGCTATGAGTTATACCGAGAGTCAGTTTGGTAAAACCGAGGTTCATGTCTTCCATATCTTTTTTAAAAAGCTCTGGCTTCTGAAGTGGTAATATAGAGTCAGTGATTCCCGCTTCTTCACATGACTTTTTAATCTTTTCATCCTTTAATTTGCTTATATGTCCATTTACTTCCTGAAGTTTTTCATATACATTTTCATCTATCTTAAACATATCATTGGTATTGGAATCATATACATAAGGGGTATTGCTAAAAGAACGAAATAAAAGTAACATATGGTCAATCTCCTTTACTGAAATGTTATTTTTTTTGTCGTAACCCGTAACGGGTGGTTCGTAATGCGTAATGCGTGATGCGTAATGCGTGATGCGTCACACGTCACGGGTAATACAGAACTGTTATCATGTAAGCTTAAAATCTCTGCCTCCAGTCACTATTTAGTTTTCACAACTCACTACTTCCCCTGAAAGAATCTTCCTTTGCAAGTTCGAAAAATTTCCCTCCCTTCTTTTGAAGTTTATCAAAAGTTCCCCTTTCAATAATAGAACCACAATCAAGGAAAATTATTTCATCTGCATTCTTAATAGTAGATATACGATGAGCAATTGTAATCATTGTTATTTTTCCCTTCAGTTTTTCTATAGCTCTGAAAATTTTACTTTCATTTTCAACATCAAGAGAACTTGTTGCCTCATCAAGTATAAGAAGAGAAGGATTCCTGAGGATTGCTCTTGCCAGGGCAATCCTCTGTTTTTCACCGCCTGAAAGACCTGTTCCTCTGTCTCCGAGAGGTGTATCCAGTCCTGAAGGAAATTTTTTTATAAAATCCGAAGCAGACAGTTCAAGGGCATGCCATATTTCTTCTTCTGTAGCAGAAGGTCTGGCCCATAAAAGATTTTCTTTTACAGTACCATGAAAAAGAAAGGTTTCCTGAGGGACAAAACCTATTGACCTGCGCCAGGCATAAAGGTTTTCTCCTCTGAGGGGAACACCGTCGATTAAGATTTCTCCTTCCTGCTGTTCCAGAAGACCTGTCAGGATATCTATAAGGGTACTTTTACCGGAACCTGAATGACCTGTAATTGCAATATTCGAATTTACAGGTATGATAAGATTGATATTGTTCAGAGCTTTTTTTTCTCCTCCGTCATATGAAAAAGAAAGGTTTTTTAATTCTATTCCTTTATTTAATACGAGAGGTTTTATATCGGCTTCAATCTTATATTCTTCCCGTTGAGATTTCAATTCTTCAGTAACACGCCAGAAACTCTCCCATGCAGGAAACATGATTAAAAAAAACTGCAAAGTCATCTGAAAACCTGAAAATAAAGGCCAGATTCTCAGGAATATGACAAATAGAATGATCAATTTTGTAAGACTCTCTGAAAAAACAGTGAGGGATATGAATACAAAAAGAGCCATCAGAAAAAACGTTCCGCTGTTATAGATAAAATTTGAATGAGTAAAGAGCTGTACAAACTGAACATATTTTTTTTCTGTATCACGATTTTTCGTAGAAAACCTGTCTATATGAACCTGTTCCGCTCCGTAACTCTTCACTTCTTTTATGCCGTTCAGGTGTTCACTGGCATCGGACAAACTGTCTTTAAGAAGAGTATTTAATGTTTCTGCAATATTTCCAAGCTTCTTATTTACAGGTCTCAGGAAAAAAAAGAACATTATACCTGCAAGAACAGCACAGAGAGTGCCGTAAGGAGAAATAAAAAAACATATGATTAACTGTACCAGTATAAGAGGGATAGATGTGGAAAATTGAAGTAATGTAGTTGTTCCTATATCTATTAATTTTAATTCATTTGTAAGAGCATTTGCTATATCGGATTTTCTCCTGCTTAATATTGCCTGCCATTTTGCCATGGCGAAAGCTTCATATAACTGATCACTTAACATTCTCACAAAGCCGGCTTTTATCGAAACAATCGTAACACTTATATATTTTTTTATATATTCCTGAATTACAGACACTATGAGAAATAGTAACAGAACAATAATAAGCCCGTATTTTTCATTATGAAAATAATCCATAAGAGGAATATTAATTCCAGGCATATCAGGCATAACTTTTGTGATATGAAAAAACGGAATAAGTAACAGTACGGAAAGGGATTCAAGGCCTGAATTAAATAAAACTATAAAAAAAAGAAGAAAAATTCTTCTTCCGGAAAATCGATAAAAAGCGGCAAAAAAATTTTTTGTAGAATCTTTCATAATTTTTTTAGATAAATTACCCTTCTGTATCAGGAGATACAAGTTTATATCCGACTCCAAACACTGTTAACAGATATTCAGGTTTCTGGGGGTTTTCTTCAATTTTCTTCCTTATATTTTTAATATGGGCATCAACAGTCCTGTCATATCCGTCAAATTCATAGCCCTGAACCTTTTCTATTATCTGAAGTCGGCTGTAAACCTGTCCCGAATTCTGACAGAGAAGTTCAAATATTTTGAACTCAATAGGAGTAAATTCAATGAGTTTGCGTTTTTTCCTCACCTCATATTTTTTCAGGTCAACTGTAATTTCTCCAACTTTGATTTCTCTGGAAACATCCTGCACAGGCTGAACTCTCCTCAGAACAGCCTTTACCCTTGCAACTACCTCTCTGGGGCTGAAAGGCTTTGCTATATAATCATCAGCACCTATTTCAAGACCTATTAATTTATCTGTTTCTTCATCCCTGGCAGTAAGCATTATAACAGGTATATTGGTGTCTTTTCTCATCCTTTTTAATACTTCGAAACCATCCAGAACAGGCAACATCAAATCCAGTATTACTATATCCGGGTTATGTGCTTTTACTGTTATTAAAGCATCGTGACCATCATATGCCGTCAAAACAGTAAAATTATCTTTTACAAAGTATGCTTTAAGAAGGTCTGTAATTTTTTTGTCATCATCAACAATAAGGACAGTATTATTTATCATTTTCCTTATACCTCCCGTAAAATTTTAATAATATCAGATGAGAATTTGTTAAAAAAAGTATGTTTGTTTGTAAAAAAATAACCATATCATATTTATAATCGTGCCCCGTGACGCATTACGATTCTCATATAAATATGCCTTCTATAAAGGTATTACAATGTAAAAAATGCTTCCTTCATTGAGAATACTTTCTGCTTTTATAGTTCCTCCATGAAGTTCTATAATTTTACGAACAATGGCAAGGCCAAGACCGAGTCCGCCTGTTTTTCTATCCCTTGATTTATCTACACGGTAAAATCTTTCGAATATATAAGGCAAATCATCAGGAGGTATACCTTTCCCGCTGTCCTTTATTGTAATTTTAACAGATTCTATATCATTTTCCAATACTTTTTCCGTTTTAATTTTAATCTCTCCCCTTTGAGGAGTATATTTGATAGCATTAACCAGGAGATTGTATATAACCTGATTGAACCTTTCCGGATCTATAAATGCTTCAGGCTTTTCTATCTGAAAATCAGTTATCATATTTATATCTTTTGCATGTATCTGCATATGTAACATGCCTGTAGAAGCTTCAATAATCATATTTATATCTACCTTCTTTTTATTAAGGGTAATTTCTCCAGAATCTGCAAGAGCAAGCTCTTTTATATCTTTTATTATATTATTCAGATATTCTGTTTCTTCCAGTAATGATTTAAGGTTTTCTTCATTAACAGGTATAATACCGTCTATCATTCCTTCCAGATTGCCTTTGATTACAGTAATCGGTGTTTTAAGCTCATGAGCTGCATCGGCAAAAAATTGTTTTCTTAACATACGGCCTTTCTGAAGGGATTCAGCCATAATATCAAAAGAATTTGCAATATATCCGAATATATCATTTCTTTTTATGTCTATCCTGTAATCCAGATTGCCTGCCCCTATCTCCCCTGCCCCTTCCCGCAATTTCTTCAAAGGTTTTACTTCATGAAGTATTATAAAGTAAATGGCTATTACAGAAATAAATGTAGAACATATAATCATCAATATAAATTCAAGATATACTTCATGTAAAAAATCCTTCTGAAGAAGTTTAAACAGTACCTGACTTCCACCGGTTTTAGAATCATTTATATTTATAGAATCGTTTATATAATCATGTAAATGATAATCCATTGCCCTGGAAAAAAAATAACCTGTCATTAAAGAGGTAAAGAAAACCATAATTGAAACAAGAAGAGTAATTTTTAATACTATACGTCTCATTTCAATTCTCCCCTGCAGCAAGTTCGTAAAGTTTTTTCTTTGCATCTATTCTGTTTGGATCATATAAAAGAACAGTTTTATATTCGTCACAGGCTTTCACTATTTCGCCTTTACCTTCTGCAATCATAGCAAGAAGCAAATGTCCTTCAGGATCTTCATTATAAATTTTAAGACCGGCAAGTGCCTCTTTTCTGGCTCCGTCAAAATCTTTATTTAAATAGAGAATAAAGGCTTTACCGTAATAAGTTAAAGAATTCGACATATCTTTTAATCGTGTAAACTCTTTAATAGCCTCTTCTTTTTTCCCGCTCTGCAATAAAACAAAGGCATTTCTATAGGTTATTCTGTCCTCATAGGGATCTATAGATTTTGCTTTATAAATGGTTTCTTTTGCTTTATTTATATCGCCTCTGTTATAAAATATAACGGTTTTTAACAGATAGGCATCTATTATAAAAGGATCCAGTTCAAGAAGTTTATCAACCTCTGCTTCTGCCCTGGAAAAATCTTTACTGTAATAATAACAATTCGCCAAAAACAGGTGATACATCTTATTATCTATTACCGGTTCTTTAACAGTTAATTCTTTGATAAGCTCAAGCCTGTAATAGAGAAAAGCCATTAATTCCCAGGCAGAAGGTTCATTACAATCCAGTTCAATTGATTTCTGAATAGATGTAAGAGCTTCTTTATGTTTGCCGGAAGACAGATAAGATCTGGCAAGATAAAAATGTGTATAATAATCTGCCGGTTCTTTTTCTACAGCACTCATGGCAGAAGCTATGGATTTATCATATTCTCCCTCTGTCCTGTAAATATCACTTTCTATCATATCACCCAGGTAAGACTGTCTTTTAAGTTTTTTTATTCTGCCTGCTTCATCAAGAGCTTTCTGAAAATCTCCTCTGTACATATAGATGCCTGCAGTACCTATAAGAGCTTTTATATCGGTCTGTGACGACATGTTCAGAGATCTGTCAAACTGCTTATTTGCTTCGTCAATATTCTGCTGATAAAGATAAATCCAGCCCAGAGAACTGTAGGCTGAAGGGAGAAGGGAATTCATTTCTATGGCTTTTTTTGAATTTTCCAGAGCAAGATCCCATTTTTTCTGAAGTCTGTATATATCTCCTGAGCCCTGATAACCGAGAGCAAATTTTTTATCTATCTCTATGGATTTACTATAATAAAACAAGGCTTTATCCAGTTCTCCCTTTTGCTGGTATATAGTGCCAGCAAGATAATTGGCAAGGACTCCCTCAGGGTCAAGCTTCAATGAATATTCCACTTTCTCAAGAGCCATATCAATCTTATTCTGTCCAAGACATGCTATGGCAAGTTTCATATATATATCGGAACTGTTCGGATCAACTGCAATAGCTTTCGTAAATTCCTTTTCCGCTTCCTCATATTGTTCCTCTCTCAGGTAATTATTACCTGTATAGTAAGACATATTCTCCGGCGGAATAATAGCCATATAAGAAACAATTACAGAAAGAATTACAAATACTATACCGTTTATAGCATGTATGACTTTAAAATGTTTCTTATTCTTATCATTATATATTTAATTTTCCAGTATATATCCGAGTATACGTCCAGATAAAAAACCACCTGTATGAGCCAGTATATCT
>JBEHWP010000404.1:0-6138 GCA_040217665.1 Vulcanimicrobiota bacterium | reverse complement strand
TTTCCTTTAACAGACATAAAAACCGTATCGATCCCCTGTTCCAGAAGGAAAGCTATTGTATGAGGGGAAATGTTTATCATGCCCATTATAACAATCTGGTCCAGTTTAAAGGCATGTATGGACTGAATTAACTGTCCGTTCTTTTCTACGAGTAAAACCTTATCTTTTTTCTTTAATTCTGCTCCCTGTTCAGTAATATATAGAATTGACATGGGAATCGTGACGCGTGACGCGTAACACGTGACGCGTGTTCAACCTTACCACCTCTTATCTGTCAAAATTCAAGTACATAATTTACTTTTCCGTTTTCTCCGGCCACCTGTTTGAGTAGGCCGAAAGAAGTCTGAATGGACGTAATGCCTGCTGATTCAAAAAAAGTATCAAGCTGGTTCTGCTGATTTTTATATCTTTCATTGAGCTGTTTCAACTGTTTTCTTGTATTTAAATATTCCTGAACAAGTACCTGGAATTGAATGGAATCAAGGGTGCCTCCCGGCATAACAGAAGGGTTTTTCAGATCCTGTATATGGAGGACAGGTGTGGGATAGCTATCTGCATAATGACTGAAATCACAGTTACAGTCCAGTTTTGATGTTATGTCAGGTATTCTTCCCCTTATTTTAGGACAGCTTACAGGATTGCCTCTGAGACGGCTTTTAAGGAAATACTTTGTACCTGTGCCGGGACAGAGTTTTAAGAGAGCATTTACCGCATCTGGCCCCCTGTCCATATGTCCAAGAGAATAAGTCAGAACAACAATCTCATCATTTGTCAGATCATGATGCTCTTCTATTTTATCAAAAAGATATTTGATGACGGAACATTTAAGAAGAAGATATTGAAATTCCCTGTCTTCTTTCAGAGTATATTCAACAGGGACAGATTTTATCACAGGAACGGTTTTTTCTTCAGGTAAAATCTCTTCTTCCGCATATGGAGGTAATTCTATATCCTCTGCCAGAGAAATTATTTTTTCTTTAGGACATCTGCTCATTTTATCCAGGAATCCCATCTGATCCTCAAAAGGTTTCACTGTCTGAGGGTCTATAAATTGACTTTTTCTTCCCGTCTTTCTGTGAATGCCCAGAGGGATTTTAATGAGATTCCCCAGCCCTTCCCGTCTTACATAATCCTGTTTCGGAAAAATCTCTATTTCAATCCCTTCGGGAAGAGGGAGAATTTTATTTACGACAGATAAAGCAAAAGCCCTGGCAATCTTTGCGCTGAGAGGTTTTTCAAGGAATATCCAGCAATGCCTGCCTTTATATCCGCTCGCTTCAATACAGGCAGGTATGTCATAAGATGAAAGATGATCTATTATCTTACATGCCACGTTATGAGCATCTTTTATGGCACTTTTCCAGAGACTTTTATCAGAAATAATCCTGTTCAGATACCTTTTTGTAATATCTATGTCAAAGGCTATAAAGTTTACAGTATTATCCACCCTTAGCTGATAAATTCCGACTGTATAATTGCCGAGGAGATGGTTTTTTGCCACTTTATAATTAAAAGGCTCTTTTACCGGCGTATACCCCGTCTCACCTGTAGGAGAAGCCCACTGTCTCGCATAAACTCCTTCACGGCCAGAGAAGAAACTTACAAACCGGACGAGTCCGGATTCTTTTATATCCTGTTCCTGTTCATCTTCTTCATGTTCTTCTTCCCTTTTTTGATTTTCAATCTTCAAATTTGCCAGGTCTGAATCAGGGAATAATTCTTTTATTTTAAGAGAAAGTGCCTGAAGTGCGTCTATGTCTCCTTTTTCCTCTAAAATATTCCATAATTCCCTGTAAGAATCCCTCTCTGAAGGGTCAAGAGCTATAAGTTTACGGAAATATTTTTCCCCTTTATCAAAATTTCCACTGTCCTGGTAAAATAAAGCAAGCTTTTTTATAATATTTCTGTCTTCAGGAAGATCCCTTAAAGCAAGGTGTAATTCGCCGGGGATTTTTTCTATAACACCGCACTGTTCGCAGAATTCCACCAGTTCCAGGTGAAGGGCAGGATCTCTTACAGGAACTGTTTCCAGTGAACGGATTAATTGATGTGCTTTTTCATCTTCACCTTTATCAAGAAATGTTTTTATTTCCAGAAGCTTTTCTTTCATAATACAAAATCCTTTCTCCTTATGTTCCATAATAAATTTCCTCCCAGAAACGGTAAGATGGCATAAAATCCAGATAAAGCCTGTAACTGTCATAGAGAAATTCTGTAAATTCTTCATTATCTATATAATAAAGAAGTCTACCTTCTGTAAGGACATTATACAAAAATACCGGCTCTCTATCATTTAAAATGACTGTATCAATATCTTCACAACCTGAAACTCGGACAAGCTCCACCTGAAGTTCTGCAAGATAATTGTAATCAATCCTGTCTCTATAGTCTCTGAAAAATAGAAAGGCCAAATCGATATCACTTAAAGGGGTCTGTCTTTCTCCTGCACAGGAACCAAACAGGTAAACAGCCAGAATCTCCTGCCTGTTTTTAAAGAATTCATTGGAAAAATAAAAGAGACATGAGGCAAATGTTTGTTCTTTTTCCCGCAACACATTTATCATAATCAGGCCCCCCCTTAAATTAAGTATAACAAAAAAATTAAAGATTTCCACAAATTTATATAAATTTATGAAGCTATAATCCATAAATTTAATATACAACAAATTTTATAAAAAACAATAAGGATTTTGTCTATAACAAAAATATTTTCAGATGTGACATAATATGACACAGTCATAGTATATACTTTTAATAAATTTTGTCATCTTGCAGGTTTTTAAGCAGAAGACGAAGAATTATATATAAAAATCATAGAAAACTAACAGAACAGGGAAGGTATAAAGATGAAAAAGATGCTCTTACTATTTTCCCACAACCTTACTCCCGAACAGATATATGAAGCGGAAAAAAATCTTTCCGCAAAAGAATTTCTGACTCTTCCGGATGCTCTCCAATCCCTCTGGTCACAGGTTCCTCCTGAAGGTGAAATAAATGACACAGTCCGGTTATTTATTGAAGGGATAAACAATCATGGGACAAAAGGTGATATTGCTCTTATTCAGGGTGAATTCGGCATGACCTTTGCTGTTGCAGACTGGTGTCACAGACATGAAATTACACCTGTTTACTCCACTACCAGACGGGAATATGAACAGACAGAAGAGGATGGCCGTATTGTGAACAGGCATGTGTTTAAACATGTAAGGTTTCGGGAGTATAAGAGATTTATATGAAAATGATGAAGTTTTATTCTTCACTGTCTGTTATGTTCATATCCGGTTGTGACCGCTCCGGTCATGCCTGTTATAAAGAAAGGAGAAGGTTTTATTGAATGAGAGAGATTCCTTAATTCTTGGAGCTTTTCTCCATGATATGGGGAAATTTTATCAGAGAACCAGACAGAATCCTTTAAAATATAATGATGTTGAAGAAGATATTTATGGCTACGGAGGTGCTCACGGGAAATGGGGAGCTTCCTTTGTAGAAGAATATATTCCTCCGGTCTTCAAAGATGATAATTTAATTAACTGTATTTTAAAACACCATAAGCCGACGAAGGTTCTGGAAAAATATGTACACCGTGCAGACTGCCTGTCTGCAGGTATGGACAGAACAAAATCGGAAGAAAAAGGAGATCCTTACACAACACCTCTCTACTGTTTACTTGAAAAAATATCTCTTAAAGACAGAGATAAAGACAGTAAATATTCTCATAAACTTCAAAAACTCTCTCCGGAAAAAGATAAAATCTTTCCTGTAGAGACTCATAAAAATATTATAGACAGCAGCAGCTATAATAATCTCTGGAATAAATTTACGGAAGATATAGAGAAAATTATAAAAAAGGATAATTTCAGCGATTATTTCTTTACTTTATATTATATAATGGAGAAATATACCTGGTGTATTCCGGGAGCAGTCTATGTAAGTATCCCCGATATACCTCTCTTCCATCATCTGAAAACAACTGCAGCCATCGCCACATGTCTTTATGATACGGGAGGAAAAGAAGAATTTATTCTTTTAGAAGGTGATATTTCCGGTATTCAGGATTTTATCTATCAGATAAATTCCCCGCAGGACGGTATGAAAGATACGGCAAAAAGACTGAGAGGAAGATCTTTTTATCTGTCACTTATGAATGAAACTTTTGGAGATTACTGCCTTAATGCATTAAATCTTACTGTGGTAAATAAACTGTGGAGCGGAGGAGGGCATTTTGCCGTAATGGCACCTTCTACGGAAGAGAATAGAAGGAACATAGAAAAAATAGAAGATAAAATAAATTCTTTTCTGTTTAAGAATTACCAGGGAGATCTGAGTTTTATACTGGGAAGTGTAGAATTTTCCTCAGATAAACTGAAAGATTTTTCCTCTGTTCTGAAGGAAATGGGAAAAGTTCTGGACAGGAAAAAGAAAGAGAAATTTTTCAGGCAGATTACAGAAGAAGATTTAATTTTTCCGTTAAAAAAACATGTCTGCCCGGTATGTGGAAAGGATTATGAGGAAAATTCAGATATATGTTTTCTATGTGAAGATCATAAAGAACTGGGGGAAAAACTTCCGAAATATAAATATATTTATAAGATTAATTCCACTGAACCGGTTAATTCTATTATAAAATTTGAAGATTTCTACAGTTACTGGGATTTTAAACCTGAAGGTAAAGTCATAACACGATATTCTATAAATAATACGGAATTTCTGGAAAAGCCGGAAGATTTTAACAGGGCAGGTTTTATCTTTTCAGGAAATCATGTTCCCGGAACGGAATATGGTAACATTAAAACTTTTGATGAAATGGCAGATTCGTCGGAAGGAGCAAATTTCCTGGGAATTCTCAGAATGGATGTAGATAATCTCGGTATGCTCTTTACTCTCGGTCTCGGTGAGGACAGGCCGGATGATGTATCTCAATCCAGAAAATCCATATCCAGAATAGCTTCCATGAGTTTTTCACTGGATATGTTCTTTTCCGGCTACTTGAATAAAATCTGTGAAGATTTTGAAAATCTCTATGTAACCTATTCAGGTGGAGACGATCTCTTTATTACAGGGGCATGGAATGAGATTTTAGACGTAGCAAAAAGGATCAATGATGAGTTTTATTGTTATACGGGAAAGAACCCGGAACTTCATGCATCGGGCGGAATTTACCTCTGTAAAGGGAAATATCCGATTAAAAGAGCTGCAGAACATGCCGCAGATGCTCTTGAGGATGCAAAAAAAGAGACAGGTAAAAACAGTCTGAATATTTTTACCTGTAATGTTTCATGGTATAGAATAAATGAGGTTTACAGTTTTGCGGAAAAACTTCTCACTTATCTGGAAGATAATAAGATAAGCAGAACATTTATATATAACACTTTACACCTTTATAAAAAAGACAGGAGCTTATCCATACCTCTTATGGGTAAATTCCTCTATTCATTGAAGAGAAATATAAAAAATGAAGCTGTTCAGCAGGAATTAAAGGACATGTTCGGTTCCCTCTGGGCCTTTGCTCCTGTATGGGCAGGGATAAGTATGTTGAAAACGAGAAAATGAGGAGGAATGATAATGGCACAGCAAATTCAACAGAAAGGTAAACCTTATTACCAGGACAGGAATAAAGAACCGGTAAATAGAGAGGTTTTGAATAATTTTATAAAAACAATAGACGAGAAAAACTTTCTGGATGATGAAATTTTGAAATCTTCGGAAAAACTGGGAAAATTCTTTGCAGATCTTGGTATAGCCAATACACCTTTCAGAAAATTCTTCAATCAATTCAGAATCCTGTCAGGTAAATCCATTACTGACTTAAAGATTCAGTTGAGAATTCTTCAGTCTCAGATAGCCTATTCGGTAGGAAGAGCTGAAACGGGACATGGTTCTGAAACACTGAAAAAAGAATTTAAAGAATTACTGGATAAATGTATCAATAAAATAATAGCCAGCCAGAATGAAAAAGAATATTCGAATTTTATGAAATTTTTCGAATCCCTTTATGCATACTTTTACTATTACTGTCCGAATAAAAAAAGTTAGGAGGTTTACTTTATGAGTTATAAATTTATCGGAAATGTTATTATATCAGGCATTATAGAATGTATGACAGGACTTCACATAGGCGCAACAGACGAGGCATATCAG
>JBEHWP010000403.1:0-6150 GCA_040217665.1 Vulcanimicrobiota bacterium | reverse complement strand
AGAGAGTTATAAATTATATAGACGCAAAATATTAACAGTCTGCAAAACCAGTTTGCCACGCAACAGGATCATATCTTTTCCGGAAGAGTCCGGACAGGGACAGGTTTTAGAAATGGGTATGAACTTATCTGGAGCGGTACTGAGTTATAATTTTTTAGACTTTGATAGGATAATATTAAATCTGTTTCATTGAAAACTTCCAGAATAACGGGTTTGCCCAGCCGGTAAACAGCACAGACCATCTCTTTTAGAGCTTCTTTCTCTGTTATACTTAAAGCCTGATGATCTTTACTGCCTGTATATCCATGAAGATGGCATATCTCTATATCATTATGAAATATGTCAATAAATTCCTTTAATGAAAGCCCCTGTATTGCCAGATGCCCCAGATCCATACAGAGCCTGAACTTTTCCTGTTTTATATAGTGGCTGAACTTTGTTAAATCATAATTTGTATTTTCCAGTACTATTTTTTTCCATAGAGTTTTAAATTTCTTTTTTATGAATCTGGTAATATATTTAAAGGTCGTGGAATAATTTTTCAGTGTATCAGGCTCAGTTATTTTATTTGAAAAATCTATATGAAGAATATAACAGTCAATCTCCAGAGATTTTGTAGAATCTATAATAAATTGAATTATATTAACTGCATCTTCAAGGTCTTTCTTGGAAAGATCCATTAGATAAAAATCTATTGGCAGGTGCAGTATGTAGCGAATATCGCTTTCTTTCTGCATGGAATCCAGCTGTTTAATTATAGCTTTCTGACACATATCGTCAATATAATCTTTTCCGAAAAATAATAATTGAATTATATCAGTTTTATTTTTCAAAGACCGTACATTTTCTACAAGATTATCTTCTTCATAGGGATAGATATAAGAAGTAGTTCCGACTGCAAAAGGGAAACTTTTTCTAAAATCATTTAACATAATTTATACCTTTCAATAACCATAGTAATCCAAATATAAGAGCTATCAGTTCTGTAGTCTCACACAAGGCTCCAAGTGTGTCTCCCGTTATGCCTCCAATTTTTCTGTAACAGTAAAATTGAAAAATTGCAATCCATACAGCAGAACACAGGAGCAAAAAAAAGATAAATATGATATTAGTCTTAAAAAAACAGATGGATACAGTAATTAATAGATAAAAAATTAAAGCAGTTACCATTGTAAGAGGCTTTATTTTTCCGATTATAGTTTTACCCAGACCTGCCGACCCCGGGTAAGTTCCAAAATATGCTGAAACAGTGAGAGATGTTCGTGATAATACGGGGATCAACAATAACAGTAACACAGCCATATGGGTCTTTAAAATTTCTTCGGTCAGAGCAATCCTGGCACTTAGAAATAAAAAACCTCCGACAAATGCAAAGGTACCTATACGACTGTCTTTCATAATCTTCAAACGTTCTTCCTGGCATCTGTCAGATAACATTCCATCCAGTGAATCCAGCAGCCCGTCTATATGAAAAAAACGATTTATAATATAAGGTACAGCTGTGATGATAATCGATGCAGGAACTGGAGGTAATAAAACTGCCTGTACAGCTATATAAGTCAGATAAGATATTATGCCGTAAAATAATCCTATTAGAGGATAAAAGGCTGTCGATTCAGCCATGTTTTCCTCGGAATAAACAATATATTTTGAGAATGGAAGAGGTAAACGTGTTAAAAAAGTAAAAGCAAGATAAAAAGAGGAATAAAAATTTTTCATTTTACAATTACCGCCATGCCTGAGACAATGAAATATACCTCGGAAGATAGATGAGCGATTTTTTGATTTATTCTGCCGTGAATATCCCGAAATCTCCGGCTTTCAGTATCCATTGGAACCATGCCCAGGCCTATTTCATTTGAAACTATCCATAGAACATAGTTATCTTCAGATAATATACTTTCAAATAAAAGGTCTAATTCATTTCTACAAAATTTTTCCTGTTCTTCAGGCTTGATATGAAAAAATACGTTCCCCAGCCATGTAGTTATACATTCCAGAAGGCCAATTTTATATGATTTGAATGTATCTTTTACTGCACTGGCTATATTTAAAGGCTCTTCAATAGTTATAAATCTGGAATGTCTGGATTTTTGATGTTTGTCTATACGACTGTTGAATTTCTCATCCAGTCTTTCTCCTGTGGCAATATAAGCTATTTTATTGCTATCATGAATATCTTTCAGAATAGAAGTTTCTGCAAAATTGCTTTTCCCGGAACTTGCACCGCCTGTTACAAAAATAATCTGTCCCATAAATTATATAATTCTATTTATGTTGAAATATCCCTTTTCTATAATGCATTTGTACGAGCAGCTTCTTTTTTTATTAATATATCCATAGGTTGAGTGAAAAGTCAATAGTGAGGAGTGAAAAATATTTAATCTATTGACAAAATTTACTTTTTGTAGTAACATTTATTTAAGATTATTATGATACCTGGTCTCAAAATTGTAAACTATATGCCGAACGATAATAATCTCTCTAAATTACATTAAGGAAATGTCTTTTTTTATATGAGTATGTTAAAATCCATAGTAAATAAAAATTCAGGACAGTAAAACATGACGAAAGTCATGACTGTCCTGATAGTATTTAAACTAATTGATGTGCTGTTATTATAACATGAATAATTTATTCAGTCATTACTGTTAAGTTGAAAGAATAATAATTTCATGGACTGAAGTATAATTAAAAAGAAAAGCAGAACAGTAGTTTCTGTCTGGTCTACTGATGTGAACATGTGTAAATTGCCGAAGAGAATAAATGAATATAAATATCTCTGTAACACATGGCATGTGTAATGCCCTTATTATATGTTTTACATCAGTACTATATGTTTTATAAAATAAGGAGGAATGATAATGGTAATTAATGGTTTCAGGAACATGGCCAATCTTAAGAAGTCTGAAGGGCAGACAAAAACGGTAAAACATGATGAAGGCCATGAAGATGTTCCTGTAAAAGATAGTTTTGCAGGAGGTTTAAAACTCGGTCTCAGTTATACACTGGATCCTGTAGGCACAGGTCTGGAAGCTTTTGAGCAGATTTTTATAGACGGTAAATGTCCTGGAGGCAATAAGTTCAAGTCTGCTTTCATGGAAGTTTCTGCCGGCGTCCACAGCGATAAATCTGTGGGACGGTGGTTCGGCGAAGCAGCAGGACTTCTTATAGGCAGTGCTTTGCAGGGTGTTACAGGAGGAGCTATTGCAGTCGCAACAGGTCTTATCTCAACAGGAGCAGGTATCTATGGAATTGCAAAAACAATAGATAGTGCTACTGAAACAAAACATGATGATCATGACCATGACCATGAAGTAAAGCCTGAAGGAACTTTCAAGGAAGGACTTAAAGGTGGATTCGGTATAGCCATAGATCCTTTTGGCACTGCAGCGGAAACAACCAATTCCCTTCTTATAGACGGGAAATGTATAAGGCATAATGATATAAAAACCGTTTCGGAAGATATGTCTGCAGAAGCGCATAAAAGCAAATGGAATCTGCCGAAAACCCTGGGAACAATAACAGGGTTTATAGGCGGAACAGCCTGCAATATAGTTACAGGAGGACTGTTGCCTGTAGGAACAGGTATAGTAGATATATGGAAGACTGTAAAAAATTAACTGCTGATTAGAAGATTTTTTTACGGAATTCCGGCAGAATTATGTTTTTGTCCCTGTCTGCCGGTTTCCGTATTTTTGTAGTAATTATGATAACTGTTAAATCATTCTGGCAATTTCAGATGCATGATGTATTGCATCAAGGCCATTTGTTGGCATTACATAAGCATCACCTACAGTGTAAATTTCCTTTACCATTCCTTTTATATCTTCACTTATAGGGTTATAAGAACGGACGCCGGAAGCAATAACAATTGTATCGAATAATCCTATGTTTTCTTCCTGTTCATTGTGTAAAACAATTATACCTGTCGACGTAATGTTTAGAACTTTCATGTTAACATAGATTTTTACGCCATATTCATTTAAACTCTGTATCAGCCAGACTTTACGGGCAGGTTCTTCACCTGTTCCAACAGCACCGGTTGCCTCTATGAGACTTACTTTTTTCCCTTTATAACCGAGATAATTTGCCGTTTCACACCCTGTGGAGCCGCCGCCGATTACTACTACCGAATTACCTGTATCTACCTTTCCAGATAGGACATCATGGGCTGTAACTACATGGTCACTGTCAGAACCCGGTATGTCGGGAATAAAAGGGATACTGCCGGTAGCTACAACCAGAGCATCAGGACTCAGTATTTTAACAGTGTCAGCTGTGGCTTCATGTCCTGTTACAACCATGACATTTTGGAGTCTGGCAATCTGTTCTGTACGCCATTCTACTACCCAGCGAAAATCTCTTTTACCGGGAGGTGCAGAAGCAAGATTCCATTGGCCGCCCGGTAATGGCTCTTTTTCAAAAACCATGACTTTATGTCCTCTGAGTCCTGTAATAAGTGCAGCTTCCAGCCCTGCAGGCCCCCCTCCTATGATCATTACTCTCTTAATAGTGTCAGTTTTTTTTATCTGCATTTGTTTCTCCCTGCCAGATTCCGGATTTTGCAGACATCTGGCAAACCCGGCAGTCATCTGAGTGCCTATACATCCCTGCAGACATCCGATACATTTGCGGATATCACCGGGTCTGCCTTCTGCTGTCTTTTTTACCCAGTCCGGATCGGCAATAAGCCCCCGTCCCAGAGCCACTATATCAGCTTTTCCTTTTTTCAGAATATCTTCGGCAGTGGAAGGGTCTACAATGCGCTGTACACCAATAACCGGTATATTGACAGTCTTTTTTATGGCCTCTATATGGTCTATAACGGGTATATGGCCATCTTCTGCAATTGGCATCATAAGAGACCATACGGCAGGTGATACTCCTCTGCCTGCAGTGATATGGAGAGCATTTACTCCTGCTTTTTCCAGCATTATGGCAATTTCTTTTGCATCTTCTATATGAATAGCTCCTCCTTTACCTTCTGTTGCAACCATTCTGAATATTACAGGAAAGTCTTCTCCCACTACCGATTTGATTTTATGTAATACTTCAAGGGGAAATCTCATTCTGTTTGCAAGGCTTCCTCCATAATTATCTGTACGTCTGTTAAAATATGGTGAGTAGAACTGTTGAAGCAGAAACCCCTGTGCTCCATTTATTTCTATGGCATCTGCCCCTGCTTTTTGGGCTCTGAGTGCGGCACTGGCAAAATTATCTACTTCTATTCTGATATCATCTACCGTCATTGCAGTTGAACACATAGCTGTTTTAGGGAAATCCATACCTTTAAAACGTATTTCATTGGGGCCAAAAATACCATCTGATGGTGATATAAGACGTTTTCTTCTGGTATAAAAAGGGTATGCTTCCATACCTGCATGCATGAGATGAACTGCCAGTTTTGCTCCTGCTTTATGAATAGATTCGGCAAGAGCCGTAAAGCCAGATATATGTCTGTCATCATAAAGGGAGTTCATGCCTGTTGCTACAGTACCGTTTCTCGATACTGCCGTTACGCCGGTAATTATTAATCCTGTTCCGCCTTCGGCAATTCTGGTATAAAACTCTATCATTCTATCTGACATGGTGTCATCTCTATTACCCAGTCTCGTACCCATAGGTGCAAGGGCCACTCTGTTTTTTAATTGCATCTGACCTATATGTATCGGTTTGAATATGTTCCTGTAATATGATTTCATTGTAATCTCCTTTCAGATCAGTATATAATAACCTGTCCTTCATCAGGTATCTCTCCATATATAGCCTTATTTACCAGTCCTTCTATTTGAAGTGGTATCAGCCCCGCTTCCTTTGCAGCAGGAGCTATGGCAGAATAACAGTAAGGACATAATGTAATTATATAGTTAGCACCTGATGATTTAGCATCATTTACATTCTGCTGAACCATTTTATCTGCACAGTCAGTATCTTTCCATACATCTCCCGTAAAGAGGCCATAATATCCTCTGGCTCCGCAGCACATACGGTTACTGTAATCATAATGCCTTTCGACTCTGGTCATACCTGTCATTGTGAATAATTTATCAATCAATGGATTTCTGTCAGGGCCAATGCATGATGAACAGGGAAGTTGCACTGCTGCAGTTGAATTTAACGGAGAAATATGATTTTGATGCTTTTCCA
>JBEHWP010000402.1:0-6155 GCA_040217665.1 Vulcanimicrobiota bacterium | reverse complement strand
TCCGTTGCTTTATCCCTCATTTCAGAGGCCACTTCCGAAGCTTTATCCTTGATTAATATAGCCTGATCTTTAAGATATTCACGGGTTTCTTCACCTGATTGAGGTGCAAGTATTATAGCTATAGCTGCACCTACAAGAGTGCCTGTCAGAAAACCCAGAAAAAAATCCAACCCTTTACCTTTTTCCAATATAGTCACCCCCTCTCCTGCTCCCTGAGTAAAAACTATCTAGATATTATATTTATTTACAAAATTATTTTTAATATTTCTCTTTGAAACCTAAAAACCCTTCTTGAAATTAAGAATTTTATATAAAAGGTGAATTAATCAATTATGATAATATTTATAATAATTCTAAAAAAAAAAGTCTCAAATTAATCATCAGTGATTTAAGAAAAATCCGGTTACCCGGTGCTACGTAGAAAAAATATCACGCAGCACAGGTGTATATGGCCGGATCATAATGTAAAGCAGCATGATGCAATCTGTAACATATATAGACGCAGCAGTTTAGATTTTTTCGGAGGAGCATCGGGTAACCGGATTTGAGCCGGTTAATATTTAGGACAAGACTTTTTAGAATTACTCTAAAACTCGACTCTGGCCATTTTATTTATGACTTAAATCAAAGTCTTATAAAAAGCCTTTTATTAAGTTAAATTAGGTTTTAGGTTCTGGGTATTAGGTTTTGGTTTTTCTTAAACTATCACCCAACACCTATCACCTGACACCATCATCAATTAATAGATTTATGAAATCCATTACAATTTTCAGTAATAGTGAATCTACCTGTTGTAAAAAAACACTATCACTTGCTATGGACTATACAAAATGATATAATCTAAAAATTACTTCAGGACAGGTTAAATTCACCTATGAAAGAAAAAATAATAAAAAAAGAAAAGAAAAAATTAACAAAAAGACAGAAAGAAATAATCGAATATATCAGAGAATTTACCAGAAAGAAAGGCTATAAACCTTCTATCAGGGAGATATGTTCTCACCTGGGTTTACGTTCCGGTTCAACTATTCATAACCATTTATGTAATCTGGAAAAAAAAGGCTACATAAAAAGAGAAGCCGGCAAATCAAGATCAATCACTGTAACTAAAGAAAAAAAAACATCCAGACATATATACCAGAAAGAAATGTTAACTATTATAAATCACCCTCTGCTACTGCAGGTCTCCAGAAATAAAATTACAGGCAATATGTCCCAGATAATTTCAGGATTTGATAACGAAGAAATAATAGCTTTTTATGTTCAGGGAGACTTTTTATCGGAATTCGGAATATACAATGAATATATAATTCTTGTAAAAGGAGAAACTAACTTCAGGAAAGATGATCTTGTTCTTATACCTGTAGCAGATAAAGAAATTATTGCAGGTTACTATCAGGACAGAACCAGAACCCACTATAATATAAAATTAAGGGATGATACATTGATCAGTACGAGTTGCAGAAATTTTATAGCAAAAGTTCTGGGTATTTTAATTATGGAGGTATAATTCTGGCAATATTACACCCTTTATGGTACCTGATTATAGCAGGTTCTATCGGATTTGTCTTTATAGCAATAAAAGACATGTTATTGAGTATGGCTATATTACTTTTCTTTCTTGTATCTTCCCTGTCTATTAACATGGGATATACAAAGATTGAACCCCATGAAATAATGCTTCTTCTACTTACTTCTATATATATAGTAAAAGCTTTTAAAAAGAAAGATTTTACTTTTAATAAAGCCGGATTTGAGTTACCTTTCCTGTGTTTTATTATAGCATCTGCCGTTTCATCACTGGTTTCGGTCAATATATTTGCCTCTATAAAAGAAATATTAAAGTTAACAGAATATTTTCTTATATATATTCTATCGGTAAATATAATTCCCAGAAAACCTTCCGGAGCCAGATGGTTATTCATTGCAATGGTATATATATGCATAATAGTTTGTATATATGGCTTTATAATAGACACTATCTATATAAACAGAAATACGTCAAGATCCACATTTGTTCATTATAATATATACGGAGGATATATAAATTTATTCCTTCCCTTTTCTATAGCTTTTATTTTATTTAAAAAAAATTTTTCACCAAAAGATATGCTTTTCTGGACAGTTACAGGTGTAATAATGATGGCAGGCCTTGCCCTTTCTCTATCAAGAGGAGCATGGGTTGCTTTCTTTTCAGTCATAGTATTTTATGTAATATTAAAAGGTAATAAAAAAGTCTACTTTATTGCATTAATATTACTTTTATTATCAATAATTTTATTACCTTTACTTGCTCCGAATTTTATATTTGTAAGGTTTGTATCTATGTTTAACTACGATTCGGACATAGCTATTTTACATAGATTTAATTTATGGAAAAGCTGTTTTCATATGTTTATGTCAAGTCCCCTCATCGGTACAGGCACAGGTAATTTTGACTGGGTCTACCCTGCCCATGCAATTAAAGGATTATCTTACTCACTTGTGGCAAACCATGCAAATAACATGTATATAAATATTCTTGCAGAAACAGGTCTTCTTGGTTTCATAACGTTTTCCTGGTTCTTTATAGTTCTCTGGAAAAAAGCTTTTGATTTCTACAAAACAGGTGTCAATCCTCCTTTTGCCACAGGCTTTTTAGGAATTTTACTCGCAGTTTCAATTCATGGAATATTTGATTATATCCTCTACCATCCGGCAATGGCCATGAACTTTATGGTTATAATGGCAATTTTTTCTACGGAAATGAATATAGTGAATAGTGAGAAGTGATAAGTGAAAAGTGAAAAACTGGATTTTACCTGCTTTTCACTTTTCACTTATCACTAATAAATTGTTGCAAATACTCATACAGTATAATATAATATTGTGGCAGGGACAGCCCTGACAATATGAATCTCTGAGGCCTTATATTATGCATAAAGAGCATGAACTTTTTTTCAAAGTAATCACAGGCATTCTGGATATTTTTATAGTTATTTTTTCCTATATAATAGCCTATACGATTCGTCTCAAGTTCTTCCCGACACCTCTTCTAAATCAAGCAGAATATATATCTCCCCCCTACGGGCTTGCTCTGTTTTTTACAATAACCTGGATAACGGTTTTTATCTCTCTCGGTCTCTATAAAACCTACAGAACAAAAAGCCTTTCAGTAGAACTTATGGATATATTCAAAGCTGTATCCCTGGGAGTACTCGTCACAGGTGTCAGTGTCTTTTTCTTTAAATTGATTTTTGTAAGCAGGGCCATAATAATTTTATTCTGGTTTTTCTCTTTGCTTTTTCTATCTGCAGAGAGGGTTACAATGAGATATATCCTGAGAATTTATCGAAGGAAAGGTTATAATTACAGAATGATTCTTATAGCAGGTACAGGAAAAAGAGCAAAGGAATTTCTGCGGGTAGTGAATGAAAATAAAGACTGGGGGCTTAAAGTCATAGGTTTTTTGAGCTCAAAAAAGAATATGACAGGAAAACATATAATGACGTATCCCGTTCTTGGAACATTTAACGATGCCCATAAAATTATTTCGAAAAGTGTTGTAGATATCCTTGTACTGGCTCCTTCAATAAAAAACCTTGAAACGATGTCAGAGCTTATAAAGGTCTGTGAGATAGAAGGTATTGATACATATGTAATGTCGAATTTTCTCGGTCTTTCTTTTGCTGAAATGAAGCTTGAAAACTTTCACGGACTTCCTATGTTATTATTTCATACAACGCCACATGACCAGTGGAAACTATTACTGAAAAGGGGTATAGATATTTTCATATCTACAATTGCCCTTATATTATGTCTGCCTCTTTTTATGGTAATAGCAATATTAATAAAACTTAACAGTAAAGGGCCTGTATTTTTCAGTCAGATAAGAGCAGGTCTGAACGGCAGAAAATTCAGATTATATAAATTCAGAACAATGGAAGAAGGGGCAGAAGAAAAAATAGAAGAATTGAGAAAATATAATGAAATGACTGAACCTGTATTTAAAATGAAGGATGATCCCAGGGTTACAGGCACAGGAGCAATACTCAGAAAAACCAGCCTCGATGAACTTCCCCAGCTATACAATGTATGGAAAGGAGAAATGAGTATTGTAGGCCCCCGTCCTCCCATACCGGAAGAAGTGGAAAAATATAAAAGATGGCAGAGAAGAAGGCTCAGCATGAAACCTGGCCTTACATGCCTCTGGCAGGTAAACGGTAGAAACAATTTAGATTTCGATCAATGGATGAAACTGGATCTTGAATATATAGATAACTGGTCACTTGCACTTGACATAAAGATTATTTTAAAGACATTTCCTGTTATACTTATGGGGACAGGAGCGCAGTGAGCAGTCAATAGTAATCAGTAACCAGTGAATCGTGAGCAATTTTCACTTTTCACTTTTCACTAAAAAAAGGAGTTAATTTATATATATTATGAACAATATTAAAGAGAAAATAGAAAAACTTTTACTTCCTTCCGTAGAAAAACCGGAACGATACATAGGACAGGAAGTAAATTCATTTATAAAGCCGAAAGAAGGTTCTGTTACCATAGCACTCGCATTTCCCGATGTTTATGAAGTAGGCTTTTCAAATATAGGCTTTAAAATACTCTATCACCTGATAAACAGAGAGGAAAAATTCCTTGCAGAAAGAGCCTATTGCCCGTGGTTTGATGCAGAATCTATTATGAGAAAAGAAGATATACCCCTTACTACAGTCGAAACATGGACACCCCTTAAAGACATGGATATAATAGGTTTTACCCTGCAGCATGAACTGACCTATACAAATATAATCGGTATGCTGTCTCTGAGCCGTATTCCCATAAGATCGTCTGAAAGACATGAAGGCCCTCTTGTAATAGCAGGAGGATCGGGTTCATTTAATTCGGCGCCTATTGATAATTTCATAGATCTTTTCGTTCTTGGCGAAGGAGAAGAAGTCATACTGGAAATACTGGAAGAATTTTACAGATGGAAATTTTTAGAAAAGGAAACAAAAATAGAATTACTTAAGAGATTGTCAAAGATTGCCGGTGTTTATGTACCGTCTTTTTACGAAATAACCTATCATGTTTCAGGAGAAATAGAGAAAATTATACGGAAAGAAGGCCCTGAAAAAATAGAAAAAAGAGTAGTATCTGATCTCGATAAAACCTTTTTCCCTGAAAAAATTCTTACCCCACTTATGGAGGTTATCCATGATAGAGCAGTAATAGAAATATTCAGAGGATGTACCAGGGGGTGTAGATTCTGTCAGGCAGGATATATCTATCGCCCCGTAAGAGAAAGAAGTCTTCAGACCTGCCTTGACCTTGCAGACAAACTCCTTGATAATACCGGCTACCCCGATCTGTCTCTGTCCTCACTGAGTACGACCGATTATTCATCGATAGAAAAGTTATTGAAAAATCTCATGAATTCGCAGAAACATGATAAAATAGCCATATCACTGCCATCTATGAGGATTGATACATTTTCTGCAAAACTGGCAGAAGAGGTTCAAAAGGTAAGAAAAACAGGTTTTACCTTTGCTCCCGAGGCAGGAAGTGAAAGATTGAGAAAGGTAATAAACAAACAGGTTACAGAAGAAGATCTGCTGAAAACAGTAGAAGCGACTTTATCAGCCGGATGGGATAAATTAAAACTTTATTTTATGATAGGCCTTCCTACTGAAACAGAGGAAGATCTCGAAGAAATAGTAAAACTTATAAAAAAAGTTTTCACTATTGGGAAGCAATATAAACTATCCAGAATATCCGTTGCATTTTCATCCTTTGTACCGAAACCTCATACACCTTTTCAATGGGAAGGTCAGGACAGCATGGAACAATTGAAAGAAAAACAGAATTTTCTATTTAAAAATTTAAAAACAGGAAAAGAACAGAAGAAAATTTTTATAAATTTCCATAAAAGGGAACAGAGCTTTATAGAAGCAGTATTTGCAAGAGGAGACAGGAGACTCGGAGAAGTTCTGTTAAAAGCCTGGGAACTGGGATGCCGTTTTGATAACTGGTCCGATTATTTCAGATTCGATCTATGGCAGGAAGCATTTAACAGTGCGAATATTTCTCCTTCTTTTTATGCAAACAGAGCAAGAAAAGAGGAAGAAATACTGCCATGGGATCACATATCTTCAGGTATAGATAAAGCATTTCTTCTT
>JBEHWP010000401.1:0-6159 GCA_040217665.1 Vulcanimicrobiota bacterium | reverse complement strand
TGAATCCAGGAAATTATATTGAAAAGAATAAACACTGTAGGCAAGTCCAAGGTCTTCACGTATCTTCTGAAAGAGTCTTGAACTTGCCGTTCCGCCGAGTATATTATCCAGAATAATTCCTGTATATCTCCTTTCATCTTTTACAGATATACCGGGATATCCCATAGAAAGATGGACCTGCCCGCAGTCTCTGAACGTCACATCTACAGTATAAGTAAATACAGGTACATCCAGATGAGTCTCCTTTTCAGTACCTTTAAAATCTATTACATAACCTCTTAAAAGCTTTAAAACATCTTCATGTTTTATATTACCTGCCACGGAAATGACAATATTAGATGGAACATAATTCCGTTCAAAATATGACATTATTTCATTTCTACCAAGCTTAACCACAGAATCTCTGTCACCTGAAGTCATAATGGCAAGAGGATGATTTTTAAGCATTGACTTCAGGTACAGATCAAAAATATAATCTCCCGGAGAATCTTCAATAGATTTTATCTCTTCCAGAATGACTGTTCTTTCTTTCTCTATATCGGCAGAATTAAAGAGCGAATTGAGCAGCATATCCATAAGGACATCCAGGGCAAGAGGCAAATCTTTATCTACCACTTTTGCATAAAAACATGTAAATTCTTTACCGCATGAAGCATTGAGAATACCGCCTACTGCATCTATGGCAGCAGAAATTTCCCTGGCAGTACGCCGATGAGTGCCTTTAAACAGAATATGCTCAATAAAATGAGACACACCTGCCTGTGCAGGATCTTCATAGCGACTGCCAGTATTAAGTGATATTCCGATAGATGCTGACATAAACAGAGGAGCTTCCTCTGTAATTACTACCATACCATTTGGTAAAATTTCCTTATAATACAAACCAGTAGAACCTTTCGATATGTTCGAATATGCCATACATTTTGTGTAAACCTCTGTAAAAGTTCCGTTCCACAGCCAGTTTACACAAAACATATTACATTCTCTAATTTACTCCGGTCTTTCCTTTACTTTAGGAATGATACAAACCAGTAAAAACAGTTACTATCTATAGCGATTTCTTATAGAACCACTGCCAAACCTGTCGTCTCCTCTTCCGGAAGAATCCCTGACAGGTCCTCTGCTTCTGCTTCTGTCTCTGTCCCTCTCTCTATCTCTGTCTCTGTCCATCCCTCTTGAATTATCTCTTGGCCTTGATGGTCTGGACTGAGAGCTATAACTACTTTTAGGCATGCCGTTTTTAAGATCGAGATTTATCTTTCCCTGGTAATCTATTTCTGCAATCTTTACTTCAATCTCCTGCCCTACTGAAACAACATCTTCAGTTCTGGCACCTCTTTTAGAAGACAGTTTAGAAATATGTAATAATCCTTCTTTACCGGGAGCAATCTCAACAAAAGCGCCAAAAGATGCAATCTTAACAACTTTACCTTTATATTCTTCTCCCACTACTACATCTTTAATGATATTTTCTATCATAGCTCTGGCTTTAAGCCCTGCTTCCTTATCGGGAGACGAAATAAAGACTCTGCCGTCATCTTCAAGGTCAATCTTGGCTCCTGTTTCTGCTATAATCTTATTTATCATCTTACCGCCGGGGCCAATAATCTCTCTGATTTTATCCGGATGTATTGACATACTGATGACCCTTGGAGCATAAGGGGAGAGATCTTCCCTTGTAGCAGGCATTGCACTGTGTATAAAATCAAGTATAAATAATCTTGCTTTTTTAGCTTTACCTAAAGCCTGGTTCATAAGTTCTCTTGAGATACCGCGAATTTTTATATCCATCTGTAAAGCAGTAATGCCTTCTCTTGTACCTGCAACCTTGAAATCCATTTCGCCGAAAGCATCTTCAAAACCCTGAATATCGGTTAATATGACATTTTTATCAGTGCCTGTAATAAGTCCCATGGCTATACCTGCCACAGGTGCTTTAATCGGTACACCGCCGTCCATAAGAGCAAGAGTACTTCCACACACACTGGCCATAGAAGAAGAGCCGTTTGATTCAAGTACTTCTGATACCAGACGAATAGTATAGGGAAAATCTTCTTCTGAAGGTATTACACATGTAAGAGCTTTTTCCGCAAGAGCGCCATGTCCTATTTCTCTGCGGCCCGGCCCCCTCATGCCCCCTGTTTCACCGACACAGAATGGCAGGAAATTATATTGATGCATAAACTTCTTGGATTCTTCAAGACGAAGGTCATCTATTATCTGAACTTCACTTATAGTACCGAGTGTGAGTACTGTCATTACCTGAGTTTCACCTCTGGTAAACAGTCCTGTCCCATGTGTTCTGGGCAGAAGACCGACCTTTATATCAAGCGGTCTTATTTCATCAAAACCACGACCATCGGGACGTTTACCTTCATCTAAAACAAGTTTCCTGAGCTGTTCTTCTTTTAATATATCCAGGATCATATTAAAATCGAGTGGTTTTTCTGCTGTCAGCAGTTCAAGTAATGTTTTACGTTCTTCTTCATCAGGAAATTGTTCTACAACAGGTATAAGCCTTTCCGGTTTAATCTTATCTATAGCATTGAGCCTTTCCTGTTTTTTCTTAATCTGCATAGATTCCAGAAGTTCCTGACAGAAATGTTCTCTCATTAATTTTTCAAGGGTTTTATTGTGTTGAAAAAGCGGGAATTCAGCTTTAGGTTTACCTGCTAATTCCATAAGACGTTCCTGTAATTTTACTATATCTTTTATAACTTCATGGGCCTTTTCTATAGCATTTATTATAGTTTCTTCCGATACCTCATTTGATCTGGCTTCAACCATTGTTATGGCATCTCTGGTACCTGACACTACCAGATCAAGGTCACTTTTCAGGAGCTGTTCACTTGTAGGATTGATTATCAGTTCATTATCTATAAGACCAATCCTTACTCCTCCGACAGGACCATAAAAAGGTATATCAGAAACACACAGGGCAGCCGATGCTGCTATTAAAGCAACAATATCCGGTTCATTTGCATCTCTTGAGAGTACAAGAGTAACAATTTGAACTTCATTTCTGAGCCCTTCAGGGAAAAGAGGCCTTATGGGCCTGTCAATCAAACGGCAGGCAAGAATAGAATCTTCGCTCGGTTTTCCTTCACGTTTAAAAAATCCGCCCGGTATCTTTCCTGCAGCATATAATTTTGCTTCATAATTAACTGTGAGAGGGAAAAAATCTATTCCTTCTTTAGGTTTATCTGATGCAACACTTGTGGCAAGGATCAAACTATCATCGTATCTTACGACAACAGCGCCATTTGCCTGTTTGGCCAGAGTTCCTGTCTGCAACATGAGACTTCTGCCTGCAATCTTTGCTTCAACCAGTATTTCATTACCATTAACTACTTCTTCTATCTGAAGTTCTTTTTTTATTTCAATATTTTCAGTTGTTTCCTGTACCTTCTGTCCTTCATTTCCAATTTCTTCTACCATAATTGACCGTTAATTAAAACCTGGCTCCATATCAAATCGCCGGCAACAGACTGATTATCAAATTAATCCTTTTTCCTGCAAAACAGAAAATAAGAAAGGAAAACAAGCCAGGTTTACCTCCTTCTTAAATTTTTATTCTCTATATAATATTCAATATATTATTTAGATAAACTGCCTCTACTTGATTTTCATCTAAAGCTTTACTTTAAGCCATTAAAAATGATAATTCCTATACCCTTAAATTATTTAAATAAACTGCCTTCAAATAATTTTATCTTATGCTCAGGTCAGTAAAAACAAAGCTGGTACAGGTAAAGTAATCAGATTGAAAACTCAGTAAAACTATACCAGCTCTTATTTTATTTTCTCAATCCTAACTTCTTTATGAGACCGCGGTATTTCTCCAGATCAACGTTTTTGAGATAATTTAACAGTCTTCTTCTGCGACCAACTTTCATAAGAAGACCTCTACGAGAATGATGATCTTTCTTAAAACTTGTCAGATGGTCTGTCAGCTTGTTTATCTGTTTTGTAAGCAAAGCTATCTGAACATCTGCAGATCCGGTATCTCTCTCATGCTTCTTATACTCATCGATTATTGTCTGTTTTTCTTCTTTAAGAAGTGCCATTCCTTCACACACCTCCATTCCTATCAGTTTTTAGTATTCTGACTTTTATTTTAAGAATATCAATAGCTATTAATAATAAAGCTCCTGATCGCCAACTTCTAAAATAATAGCCTCACCTGTATTATTCAATGAAATAATACTTTCTATCTTTACTCTCTGTCCTTTAAGTAAATCTTTGAATTCTATATGTTCACATATATCCCAGCTAAAAAGCACTGTATCAGCTGTAATTTTAAATTTCATTTTTTTTGCCTCAGAATTTTTTATTTCAACTATCTGATTTTTAAGGTCTACCGAAGATATTTCACCGGTAAATGTACCGAATTTACTGTTGAACCTGTTATTCTTTACACTACCACAGAGTTCTATGTAAAAAACATTTAATCTTTTATCTTTCCTGTAGCCGATAACTTCCAGAATAATTCCTTTTTTTAATCTCTCCCATGAAAAATCTATGAGACGATTTTGTTCAAAAAATAAAAGATCCTTCATTATATATAACTCTTCTTCTTGATTATTTTCAGTGAGAATTCTTACTATAGACTCTCCTTTTATAACCTTTTTTACAGTTCCTCTTAAAGATTCCTTTTCTCCGTAAAAAGCTTTTTGAAGGAGTAATAGCCAGTTACTGTTTGTTTCACCGGACATAGAGTCTCCGCTTTTACTATCTACTAAAGCAAGTAATTCTTTAGATGAAACAGAAGGATCGTAAAAACAATACACACTATCGCCAAGAATAAAATCATCGACAGTACAGCTCAGGTTCTCTTTTACAAAAATAGTTTTATCAGAAAGGTGAAAGTTTATCTCTCTGGCATCTGCTTTTTTGAGTATCATCCCTGAAACGTCAATCTTCACTATAGTTCCTTTTACCGATACAGGTTCTCCGGCCTGTATCACACAGGGAAACAGGAAGAACAATATTAAAATTACTGTTATAAAGGTAAATCTGTTCATATAAGTCTGAATTATTACTTCAGTATAAGTTATCTCAGTCAAAAAGTCAATCTCATTATGTTTAAAAATGACAGGTGATTTTATACAAAATGGAAAATCATCTGCCATTTTTTAATGCAACCTTTATGTATCTTCTTTTTAAACATGGCTCCTTTTAGATAAAAATTCTTTTATTTCACCTACCAGTCTGGTGGGGTCGAAAGGTTTGTTTATTATCTTATCAAAAGAACAGAGGGCAGCTTTATCCATATCCTCTTCCGTAATCCTTGCAGTGAAAGCTATTATTGGTATATTATTTGTTCTTTCAATAGATTTTATGATCTTTGTAGTTTCATATCCGTCCATATTGGGAAGAGCCAGATCCATAAGTATGAGATCAGGCATATGTCTCAGGGTCTGTCCGAGTCCTTCAATACCATCTCTTGCAAATATAAACTTGAATTCATCTTTAAATAAAAACTCTACCATTTTCCTTATGGATTTATCATCTTCTATCAGTAACACAGTTTTTTTCTCTTTTTCTTCCACTTTATCTTCTATAATACTCTCTTCTCCGGCCATATCAATGGAAGATATATTATCTGTATGTTCTTTTATATTTACTTGATCTTTTGGCAGTACAATAGTAAAAGTACTGCCTCTTCCTACCTCACTGTCAAGTAAAATACTACCGCCATGAAGTTCAATCAGCTGTCTGGATATGGAAAGCCCCAGCCCTGTACCCCTGAACCTTCTTGTTCCGCTCCCTTCTACCTGGCGAAACTGTTCAAAAACAGCAGACTGATCTTCCGGCTTAATACCAACACCAGAATCGGAAACCTTTATAAGCAAACATTCTGCTTCATCTTTCAGATAAATCCTGACATAACCGCCTTCTTTATTAAATTTAATGGCATTTGTCACAAGATTTAATATTACCTGTCTCAATCTGTCAGGGTCGACAAATAAGAGAGGAAAGGTTTTATCAACATAACTTTCCAGACTTACATCCACCTGTTCTGCCATTACCCTGGCAGTTGTTATAACTTCCTGTACAATAACCTTGAGATCTGTCTCTTTCTTATTCAAATTTATCTTTTTTGCCTGAAGTTTTGACAGGTCGAGAAGATCTTCGACTAAATGTAACATATTTTGC
>JBEHWP010000400.1:0-6177 GCA_040217665.1 Vulcanimicrobiota bacterium | reverse complement strand
TTTCGGAAATATGTTTCTCTCCAGCTTCTTCCTGTTTCCAGCCTGTGAGTTCTTCTCCTGCTTTATTAACCAGGAGCACCTTTCCATCTATATCTGTTGTAATTACTCCTTCTCCTATGGAACGAAGGGTCACTGTAAGTCTTTCTTTTTCCGCTTCAAGTAATTCCTCTGCAATCTTAAGATCGGTTATATCATGAATAATTACCTGTATAACATCTTCTTCCACATTTTTATCATAAACAAGATAACTGTCATGGATGACCCATTTTTTTACACCGCTCAGGGTCTGAAATGGATATTCAAGCCCCTTAACATGACCGTGTTTACGCACTTTTTCACGGAAAGCACCTCTGGGGACTATATAATTAAGGAGTTCGGAAATATTTTTTCCTGCAACATCTGACGTATCAGGAAATTTATTTTCAAGCTCAAGAATCTTTAACGTGCCACGATCCATAAAGAGAACTGTACCGTCAAAGGTGTATCTGTAAAGCCCAATACCTGCAAAGCCCATTGCCTCTTTACGAATGGAATCAAATTCTTCATTATTCAGTTTATACAAATTACTACCTCCCTGTATTATTCTTACAATAATAATCATATCGGTCTGAACCGACCTTGGATAACAACAAATATGACCTGAGCGGTCACAACCAAATATGAAAATCAGCATTCAATGAAGTCGCAAACGTTATCATTCTCATATACATCCTTCTGAAGTGAGAATAAATAATTTATATTTAATTCTCTTAACGCTTAATGCATAACGTAAGGAAAGATTTTAAAATGCTCAGTTCTTCATATTATCCAGGTAATCTATCAATCCTGCAAATCCCTGTCACGGTTTACATACATCACACGGTTTATAATCTTTTGTCAGGATATATTCAAGAGGTACTGCTTTAGACCCGCTGGACAGATACTGACAGATATATTTATGATATTTATTATCTATATTTGTTATATAAACAATCTTTGAAGCATAACCGGTTCTGTTAGGAGAATAAAAACCTTTCTTTATTTCTTTAAAATCCTGCCTTACTGCCTTCCATTTCTCCATATAAACAGTTGTCACATCATTAATAGATATTTTAGCATATCCTGAAGAGTTTTTAAAGAAATTAAATGAATATAATCCATATTCATCTGTACAGGTTTCCACTACAGCAGAGGTTTTAGACTGAACAAGTCGGACTTTTATGCCGGAAACAGGTTTCCCTTCTTTATTTAATACATATCCCCATACCATATTATAACATTCAGGTGAGATATAACCTGCAAAAACAATTCTTATGAGAGATAAAAAAAGAATAAAAAAAACTATTTTTTTCATAATTTTAATTTCTTTAATTCTCATATTTTCCCTTCTTTATAAGTTAAGGTTTTATATTGAGAATTAGCATCCAGTGAAGTGGCAAAATTCATCATTCTCATATAAAACGTTATTATTACAGGGCTGTAGACAGTTAATCCCGGTAGAGTTATAATGTTTATGAAAAACTAACTGTAAAATTTATACTTTTGCAGATATTAAAAACTATAAAAAAATAATCTTATTCAATTTTTATGTGCCATGTGTTGGGTCAGAAAAATTAAAACCTGGAACACAGAACCTGTTTAGCTATAAAGCCATTAAAAACAAGAAAATTATAAAAAAATGCAAAAGATATTATTCACTTATGAAACATTATGATGAACAGGATTATAGAAAAAATAAAATAGACTGGAACGTATTAAGAAAACTCCTTCCAAGGGTATATCCTTACAGATGGATACTGCTTTTCTGCGGAGCACTTCTTCTCTGTTCTTCTCTGTTATCTCTGGCAGGGCCACTGCTGATACGTCATGCCATAGATATAGAATTTGTAAAAAAAGATCTTTACGGCCTGTATAAAATAGTAATAATCTACTTTTTTATTCTGGTTATTTCCTTTGTAATCAGCTATTTTCAGAGGGTAAACATAGAAATAGCAGGGCAGAAAATCATAAAGCAGATAAGAATTGATGTGTTTTCACATCTTACAGGTATGAACCAGCGCTTTTTTGACAGTAATCCTGTAGGGCAGTTACTTTCAAGAGTGGAAAGTGATACGGAATCATTAAGAGCATTATTTACAAATACTATAGTAATTATTATTTCCGATGTACTTATGATGGCCGGTATGATTGTAATTATGTTTTCCATAAGCACTAAATTGACACTTATATTACTATCGCTTGCACCATTTGTAATTATATCAATTTTTTATTTCAACGGAAAAATTGTACCTGTATTTATAGAAGTGAGAAAAAAAACAGCAGAAATATACGGATTTCTTGAAGAATATCTGAAAGGTTCCAGAGTTGTCCAGGTTTTCGACCAGGAAGAAAACGTAATCATAAAAATGGACAGGGTAAATAAATCCAGAGCCGATATAGAATATCCCGGTCATGTAATGAGTACCTATTTCGGCAATACGATATTTTTAATCAGTACTGTTGCCATCTCTATGATTCTGGGTATTGGAGGTAAATGGGTTATAGAACGCCCTGATGAGCTGACTGTCGGTACTCTCGTAGCTTTTCTGGGATATATTTATAGATTTTTCGGGCCTATTTTTCATTTAAGCGATCAGATAAATGTTATACAGAAAGCATTCGGCGGAGCGAAACGTATCAATGATTTACTGGCAATACCTCTTACAGGATATGAAGAGTCTGATAATTCGGTATTTCGTTCTGAAAGAAAAGGGATAGAATTTAAAAATGTCTGGTTTGCTTATAAAGATGAAGAATGGATTTTGAAAGATATATCCTTTTTTTTACCGGAAGGCCACAGGCTTGCCATAGTAGGCCCTACGGGAGGAGGAAAAACAACCCTTGCAAATCTTCTGTTCAGATTTTATGAACCACAGAAGGGACACATATTTATTGATGGCATTGATATAAGTAGAATACCTCTCCGGATATTACGAAAGCGTCTCGGCCTTGTTCTGCAGGATATTATTCTCTTCCACGGCACAATTCTGGACAATCTCAGACTTGAAGAGAACTCTATAGGGGAAGAACAGGTCATAAAAGCCCTTGAAACAATCAATGCAAAAGATTTAATAGACAGGTTTCCTGATGGGTTAAACACCGGATTATCGGAACATGGAAGTAATATGTCTATGGGAGAAAGACAGCTTTTAAGTTTTGCAAGAGCACTTGTATTTGACAGAGATATACTGGTACTTGATGAGGCAACATCATCAGTAGATCCTCTGACAGAAAAAAAATTGCAGAATGCTGTCACAGAACTTCTGAAAGGCAGAACTTCTATCATAATTGCCCACAGGTTACAGACAATCATAGAGAGTGACATCATATTTGTTATTAAAGACGGAACTATTAAAGAAAAGGGAAATCATAAAGAATTACTGGATATAAAGGGAATTTACTGGCATTTATACAACATACAGGCAGGATTGACAGGAGAGCAGGTTAAGCAGGTAAAGAATGACCGATTACCTGTGAATAAATAAAGGCTCAGAAAGTGAAATTATGCGTTACACGGCAAGGTTTTACACATCACGAATAATGACTGCCATACTGAATACAGATGAATTCAAAAAAAATATATTATGGCTATATAAATTTTATCTTCCCCTGAAGAAAAGATTGATTACAATACTGATATTATCCGTAATGGTGGCGATTGTATCTGCAGTGATACCATATACATTTATAACAATCATAGACAGTATGCAGAAAAATTTATCAATGAAGTCAATCATTCATTCTATACTTATATTATTTTCTCTGAGTCTGATAAATTTTTTCCTTACAGCTTTAAACGCCAACAAACGGGCTCTTACCAATCTGGAACTGGAATGGCAGTACAGACAGAAAACCTTTGAAAGGATTATAAAACTGGATCAGTCCTTTTATACAAAGTTCAGAACAGGCGATCTCCTTACCAGGCTTACAGATGATGTGGGAAGTAAATTAAGCTGGTTTGCCTGTTCAGGTGTATTTCGTTCCTGTGAATCTATGTTACGCATAATTTTTTCCATTATAGCCATGTTTATGATAAATCCCTGGCTTGCTATAGTTGCGTTCATACCTCTCCCTTTACAGATAATCATTTTCACTAAAACCAGGGACGCACTTACCACAAGGTTTAAAGAGCTTCAAAAAAGAATCTCATTGGTAAATGAGACAATAGAAACATGTTTTTCCGGCATTCGCATCATACAGGCCTATTGTAAAGAACAGAGACAGGCAGAGAAATTTGCTTCTGTAGCAGATAAAAGAGTGGAGGCAGAAATAAGTGCGGAAAAAGGTCATATCTTCGTCCACTCTCTATACCATCATTTCTGGCAGTTAACACAGGTCCTTGTACTTCTCACAGGAGGCTGGCTTGTTATCAAAGGGAAACTTACTGTAGGAGAATTTGTAGCATTTGATTATTATATCGGTCATCTCATATGGCCAATGTTTGATATAAGCAACCTTCTCGTAGGATACAGAAGAGCTTCAGTATCAATCAAAAGAATAAGAGAACTTGAAGAATATACCTGTAATATCAAATCACCGGAAGTGCCGGAATGTCCTGAAAATGAGCAAGGAAGGGTTATATTCAATAATGTCACCTTATATAAAGACACAAGATGTGTATTGAATAATATAACCTTTGACACAGAATCTCACAGGATGATTGCTATAGTCGGAGAAGTAGGAAGCGGGAAATCATCGCTTCTGGAACTTATATGCAGATTTTTTGATCCTCCCGATGGAGAAATATCACTGGATTACATAAATTTAAAAAAATGGGATCTGGCAAAATTAAGAAAAAAAATCGGATATGTATCTCAGGAACCTCTATTATTTACCGATACTGTAAGTAATAATATAAAATTCGGGAGAGACTGGATAGATGAAAATAATATATATTTATGTTCTGATATAGCCCGCCTTACAGAAGAAGTAAAGGATTTTACAAACGGCTTTGATACATCTATCGGTCTCCGGGGTATGACAGTATCTGGAGGGCAGAAACAGAGAATAAGTATAGCGAGAGCCCTTGCCGGCAGACCTGAAATTTTAGTCCTTGATGATTCCACTGCTCATCTCGATGCTGAAACGGAAAAATCTCTCTGGGATAATATTTATAATATATTACCTGCCATGAGAGTTTTTGTAGTATCACACAGAACATCCACTCTGGAAAGGGCAGACATTATATTTGTCCTGAGAGACGGCGAACTGGTTGAAAAAGGCAAACACAGTGAGTTAATGGCTCAAAAAGGCGAATATTACAGGATTTACTCTAAATATGAACTCACAGGTGAAACAATTTAACAGTTTGCAGATTTCAAAAACTGTAAAAAATAATCCAGGAATGAAGTCAAAATAACTGTCGCAAATGATGGTTATAGGTGTTGGGTGTTGGATTAAGAAGTTTTAAAACCCAGAACCCGGAACCCAAAACGCAGAACCTGTTTAACTATAAAGTCAGTAAAAACAAGGAAATTATGTAAAAGTGCAAAAGTATAGTAAATAATAAAAATATAGAAAATGGAGTAAATATGAAAATTAAAGTTGGATTCCTACAAACATCCCCTGTATTTGGAGAAGTACAGAAAAATCTATCCCGTTCACTGGAAATGATTGAAACCATTGATGCAGACCTGATAGTTCTTCCTGAACTGTTTAATACCGGTTATTTTTTTACAGAAAAAAGTGAAATTGAACAACTTGCAGAATCTGCCTTTCACGGGAAAACAGTTAAAACACTGATTGAAGTGGCAGAAAAAAAGAAGGTTTTTATTGTAGCAGGACTGGCAGAAGTATGTGAGGAAAATTTTTACAACTCTTCTGTATTTATATCACCTGACAGAGAAATCAGTGTTTATAGAAAAGCCCATCTCTTTTACAAAGAAAAACTTGTCTTTTCAAAGGGTAATACTCATTTCCCTGTTTACAATACCAGTATAGGTAAAATAGGTGTAATGATATGTTTTGACTGGATATTTCCTGAAGTATGCAGAAGTCTTGCACTGAAAGGAGCAGAGATAATATGTCAGCCTGCCAATCTTGTACTTCCTCACTGCCCTCTTGCCATGAGAGTTCGCTCTATTGAAAACAGGATTTTCACCATTACTGCCAATCGCACAGGTTCAGAAGAAAAAGAAGGAGAAAAACTTACTTTTATAG
>JBEHWP010000399.1:0-6180 GCA_040217665.1 Vulcanimicrobiota bacterium | reverse complement strand
TTTTTCAACTGATCTAGAAAATTTAATTTTTCGTTAAAATTCTTCAGATTTTCTAAATCTACTTCTCTTAATTTATTTATAGCTTCATCGTTAATTACAAAAAATCCCCTTATATTCTGGATAAAAGTGTTCAGACTGTCTGCAGGATTTATATCTCCTGTTTTTTTATTCTGAATATAATAATACAGATTGTTTACAGTAATTATTCTCAGGAACAGTATGGATAAAGCGAGTCTATAACCTTTTTTCTTTATTACTACTTCAGAAAAAGATTTTCCAAGATATGAAATAATATCCTGTTCCTGCAACACAGTATTTGTAGCTTTTTCTACCATACATTTAAAGAATATAAAGGAGAGAAATATAAATAAGATTATATAAGTGTCCTCTTTAGTTACAAAAGAAAGGGCACAGAGAGCAAAACAAAAGGATAAATAATCAGAGTTCTTTTCCCTCCAGTAATAGAGAAAACATATTATCATACCGAGTGTTGTAACAGTTATATAAATATCATGCCTTATAAATCTTGAAAAATAGGTAAGAGTCGGTGATATTGCTCCCAGTAAGGTGATAAAAACAGCCGTTTTCGGGTCAAGAAATCTTTTCAGTGCAAAAAAGAGAAAAATAAGAATTAAGCCGCACAGGGCAGGAACAACTCTTGCATTGACATCGGTGGCAACAGCGTGAAGGACACCTCCCCATATTCTGTATATGACAGCATTTGCAAAATAAAGGAACGTTCCATGATATGTCGGGTCATACTTATAGCACCCCGGACCTTTAGTAGCAATTTCCCAGGAATAATAAGCATGAATTCCTTCATCATGGTGAAACGCCCTGCTTCCCAGGTCATAAAAATGGGTAAAAAGCGTATAGGCCAGAATAAACAAAAAAGGAATAAGAATATCCGTATTCTTAAAAGATCCACCGGCAGTGGTATCATTTTCCTTTAATTTATCCTGTTCTTCTGATACTTTTTGAAAATCTTTTCTTTCTGATATTTTTTGAATTTCTTTACTTTTTTTCGCCATGTTCATCTCCCCTTTTACAGTTATCGGTGAGCAGCTATCGGTAAACTTCCCGTTACTGATAACTGACCACTGTATATAAATGTTTCCAGTAAAAAATAATCAATACTGTTATAAGCCAGCAGAATATATTTATCTGCATTGGTCTGTCTGAAATAAATATGGATGTAGGATTATCTCCTCTGTTTTCCTGATAGACAAGATAAAGATATCTGAAGATTCCGTAAATAACAAAAGGTATTGTACACATAAGTGCTACAGATTTACCTGAAGTAAAGGTATAAAGAGAATAGGCTATCAAAATGGAAGAAGTAGATACAGAAATCATCTGATCCAGCAGTCTGACACTGTAAGAAGAAAGAACATGCCTGTGTTTTGCATGGTTTTCTTCGAGAAGTATGAGTTCTCCACGCCTTTTTCCTATAGCCATAAAGAGAGCCAGTAGAAAAGTGCATACTATAAGCCACGGAGATACAAAAACCTTTATTATGACACCTCCTGCAGCTGCTCTCAGGACAAAACTTAAAGATAAGCTCAACACATCAAGAATAGGTAATCTCTTTAATTTAAAAGAATAAATTAGATTCAATATAAAAAATGTAAGAGTTATAATAAAAAAGTAAAATTTTCCCGTAATAAAAGCAGAGATTAATGAAATAATGGCAAGAAGAATAGAAAATATAATACCGGTATCTTTACTTATTTTACCGGAAGCAAAAGGTCTGTTCCTCTTTTTCGGGTGTTCTCTGTCCTGTTCTACATCTATAATATCATTAATGATATATAAAGAACTGCTTAAAAGACAAAAGATAACAAAAGCAAACATTACCAGCAATATATCATGATAATGAAAAAGACGTTCAGCAAAGATTAAAGCTGCAAAAATTAAAAAATTTTTTGTCCATTGTTTTGGCCTCATAGCCATTATTAAATTTTTAAACATTTATCTGATGGGGTCCTGTTTTTTATAAAGAATTCTTTCCAGATTTTTTCTAATCCTTACACAGGCAGAACCAAAATGGACGAAAGCACTGCTTAAATTGGTCACTCTGTGGCCATGTTTTAATACAGTAAGAAGTTCTGACGGTGAAGAGAAATCCTCTACTTCAACATAACATGAACCAAGTTCACAGGTAATATGGCTGTCTGAACCGACTGCCATATTTATATTATTCTTCATGGCATATTCCTCGGCTTTTAAATTATCTGTTCTGAAAAAATTCCTGCCATTGAAGACTTCCATAATATCTATATCATGTTTTATCTTTTCAATAGCAGAGATTTTAAGTTTTGTTCTTCGCCACTTGCTGAAAGGATGAGGAATATATACAAGTCCGCCCTGAGCCTTAATTTCTCTTACTGTTTCTTCGGGTGTAAGGCCTCCTCTTATTTTCTCTTTTAAAAAAAGTCCTATAATCTCACCATCTGCTGTTTTAATTTCTTCTCCTGCTATGACCCTGAAAAGACCTGATTTTTCCATTTCCAGAGCTCCGTCAAGCTCATTATGATCTGTCAGGGCAATACAGTTTAAACCTCTGTCTTTACAACATTTTATTATTTCTTCGTGAGTCATAGCGGAATCCTTTGAATAACAGCTATGAACATGAAAATCTATTCGCCACATAATACATCACCTTTTTCGGGGTGCCGGGTACCGGATGCCGGGTTAAGAAGATTAAACCCGGAACCCAACACCTAATTTTAACTGATGCCGAATTTACTGATGACACCACTAATTACCGCTCCAGATAAGTTTATAACCATTTCTAAAACCTGTCCCTGTCCGGACTCTTCCGGAAAAGATATGATCCTGTTGTGTGACAAACTGGTTTTACAGACGTTTAATATTTTGCGTCTATATAATTTATAACTCTCTTTTAATACGGCATATCTTTTCCTACAGAGCCCGGACAGGGACAGGAGCGTGTTCCATATTTTTTGGGTACCAATTTGCCTGTTACGATACTAAGAATCATTTTTTTTGAAATATCACCGTGCCGTTTTTATCGTAAATAACATTCATTATTTTATAAAATTTAGGCAATCCTTCTTCAGAATAGGTGTTTTTTTCCAGTTCTCCCCAGTAAACTATAGAAATGCCGTATTTATTAATCAACTCCATTGCTTCATTAAGATCCTGAGTTTCATACAATAATTTTACATCTTCCTGGCGTTTCTGAACAGCAGCCCAGTCTCCCCTCCATACAAATTCATGATTACCCCAGCCAAGAACTGCAGGAATACCTGTATTGGTAGACACTCTGCCGTAATAAGAATAGGCATCCTTCGTTGCTTCAACTATTACAGCATCTTTCGGCAAAGACGAATAATGTTCATTCAGCCACGTTATAGCTTCAAAATCCGGCTTGTGTTCCTTTTCCATATACCTCTTCATACCGTTTAATTCAGCCCCTGACCAGTCAGGTTTTACATAAGAAGAAGCACAGGAGTAAAATAACGTAGGAATAAAAAAGAGAACAAGTAATAACCAGAAAACTCCGGGAGCCTTTCTTTCTTTCATAAAATGAAAGGTTCCTCCTGAAGCAATGGAAAATAAAACCAGTACCTGATAATGAAATTTAAAGACCGTATTCATCCTCTCATAGGGAGTACCGTAATTATCATGAAGATAAAAAAGCTCACAGCAAATAAGAATAAAAAAACCGGCAAACCATAATGACCATAACCATATATTTTTATTACTGTCAAATTTAATCACAGCAAAGACAGAAACTGTAAAAATTATTAAAAACATAAGGGGCCCTGTCTGAAATATACAATATAAAATTATTGCTATAGCTGAAACTCCGTAAATCCAGATCATCTGTTGACTTTCTTTAAGCTTCTGGAATTTCTCTTTCAGAATTAAATATGCCGGAGAAATAAACATAAAGATAAACATTAAAAAACATATAAGAAAATGATACATAAAGGTTCTCTGTTTGGAAGAAACAATTTTTATAATTATCCTGGTCGGAGAATGAAAGTCAATGAAAAATGGAATAAATAATATTACAGAGCACATTAAAGCACCGGCTATAAATACTATTACTTTATCATTATATTTCTCGTTGTACATATTCTGGAAAATAAAAGAAAGGCATATAATAAAAAAGCATGTAGGTACATTCCAGAAATTGGAGCCAAATAAAAAACCGGTGGAAAAAGAAGTAAAAAACATAAAAGTCAGTTTATGGTAAATAGAATTCTCCCGGGAAAAAATCTCACAGGGCCATAATAAACATACAGAAAGAGCACATATAAACACAGGGAGACTCGTATAATGAGGATGTAAATCTCCAAGGATGAAACTGAAAAAAGGAAATTCATTTATAGTATTCGGAATAATACGGGAACTTCTAAAAAAATCAAAACCATTGAAACCCTGTAAGCGCACAACCTGTATAAAACCATCATAATTGCCGGATATTACCAGCAGGATAGAGGAAAAGATACCGGCGCCATGATTTTTAGTAATGCCGTATACAATACCCCAGCACGCCAGAAAAGTAAGAGCCATAGTAGAACATAAAGCCAGATTATATCCCACAGGTATATCTACAGAGGTCATCTTGATAATAATGCCATTCATAAGATATCCCAGGTAATAGTAATTAATATGAAAACCGTTCATCCACGGATCAGGAGGCGGAAAATAGGAAGATCGACATATGCTGTTAAGAAAGGCAAGATCCATAAATTTCTCTTCCCCTATTATAGAAGAATTGTAAACCCTTATGATAGAAAAGAAAAGAAAAATAAGAAAAAATGCAATTTCCGTCAGAAATGCAAGTCTCCAGTGTTCCCTTAACCATGTCACAATGTCTTTACGATTTCTACAAAATACGTACAATGACGTCAAAATAATAAGAATAGTAAGGAAAAAGAGACTGGTTTTAGTAAAGGACATAATATGAAATCTTCCTGTAATCCAGGAAAGATAGGTAACAGTCATTAAAGAAAATATTTTAGTAAAAAATATACCTCTTCCGCCATATCTTCTGAATAACACAAAGACACATGGGAAAATTATTAAACCGAGATAAAACAGTATAAACCACCATGAAAGAATATAAGGAAGGAACGTTATCATTTAGAATTACCTTCTGAAATAAACCTCTCTATAACTTTATTTGCCAGACCGATACAGGAATTTATATTTATTTCCTCCGGGTAAATCTGAGCTCTTGTAGCAAGATATACACCATTCAGAGGTGATACTATATCAGGCACGAGCCTCTGGTAGTTATAAGTAATTACAGGATAGGCGTAATCAAGCCTGAATACATATTGTTTTTTTATCCAATCTTTTTCAAAGGCAGGACATATTCTCTTCAGGAATGGTATATAATCATCCAGAAGTTTCTGTATGGAGTAATTCATATAAACATTTCCCTGTTCAAGGTATTTTAATATATAAATCATATTGGAACCATCAAAATACTCGGAAGAAAATAATCCTGTATGTTCTACAATTTCAGAAAAAGGATAAGAAAGATCGCAGCTCTGAATGATATAATTATCACTGAAAGCTCTGTTTAATTCCAGAATGACAGAGAGGACGTTCATATATTTTATCGCATTTAAATTCATGGCATATTCTACAGGAAGGTCCTTTACCATTTTCATAAATGCCGGCAGAGGAACTGTTACAATCACTCTGTCAAAATTTAGAAAATCCCTCTCAGTGGAAACTCTTATAGTTCCATCATGGGTAATAGAAATATTTTTAACGGCACTGGAGGTTTTTATTGTACCGCCTTTAGCGGATATTTTCTCTCTCATGACTTCAAATATTCTTTGAAATCCTCCCCTGAGGTATCCTATTTTTCCATGAATATTTCTATAATTGGCCCATAAATAAACAGCTCCCAGTTGACTGTAATCATTTTCAAATCTATTCTTAAGAACAGGAGTCCAGAAAGACCGGAACACTCCGGAACCGCCTGATGAACGGAGCCATTTTTCAGCACTTATACCTTCAAGAGATTTAAAATCTTTTATACGTCTGAGACCTGCCATAGACAGGTAAAGTCTCATTTTATCAATTAAATTTAAATTGCCTATAGAGAATATATCCCTGTTGCTGTTAAAAGGATAAACACCTCTGGAGAAGAAGCCTCTTTTTATATCAGCCCACAGAAGTTCCGAA
>JBEHWP010000398.1:0-6186 GCA_040217665.1 Vulcanimicrobiota bacterium | reverse complement strand
CATATTGAATTATCCGTGCTTCCGAATCATCAGGAGGTAAATCAGTTTTCCCCGGTATTTCTTCATCGTATATGACACAGATTTTATTCAGATTTCCCTGGTTCTCTTTTAAAAAATCCAGTGTTTTCTGATCGGATTTCAAAAATACAGCTCTGTGTACTATAAACACTCTCGGAAGAGCTCTGATATTTCTGTAAATATTGATTTCACCTGAATATATCTGTTTCCAGTTACTGTCGTCAATATATAGCTCTGCCGGTAACAGCAGATATTCAAGATTTAATATGTTCAGCATTTCATTTTTAAAATCTATATTCTGCCTCAGGGCAGGGAAAAAACGATCGGTAAAATATTCCGGGTTTACAAGTTTATTGAAAAATTTTGTAAAATTATCTGTAAATACAGGCAGATAAAAACCAAGGTCATCTATTTCATAAACAGTGGCTATATTCGGGTAGAGTGTACCACCTATACCGTAGACTCTGCCTCTGCTGTTATTCATTAATTGTTCTTTTTTTAGAAATTGTATATATGGTACTTCCGGAAAGGACTCCAGTCTTTTTAACCTTTCTCTTGGTATAAAGCTGAACATTTCTATGGAAAGTATAACTGAAAATATGATAGCTGTTTTTTTATGATTATTTTTGAAACATATATATAACAAAAGAGCCGAAAAGAGCAGGATAAATTTTATAAATATATGACCATATACCAGGTTGTTAAATATGTCAGACGGATAAATGATATGTGGTAATGATATGAGGGTTATACATATTAAAACAGTTATATAAACAAAAAAAGGTTTTATTTTCCCGGAGTATATCTGTTCTATACCTGTACCTGTAAGAATTGATACAATAAAAGCCAGTAACTGGCCCGTATTATAAGGAAAATGGATCAGATTAAGTACAGGAATATAACCAATCATATTGATCAAGGGAAGTCCAAATATTTTCCCTGTTAATAAAAAGAGTACTGTGCCGAAGTAATATATAATTTTATTATCTTTCTTCCCGGTAAAAGCCAGGAAAATAAGAAGAAATGGAATTATACCTATATAATACTGATAAAAGGCCTGTTTAAAATAAGGTATAAACATATATAATATTTTTGTGAGGTTTATTGATTTCAATCCTGTGCCAGGGGCATGATTTGTCCATCCGTTGAAAAACAGGAACTCTATGAGTGGTATTATAACTATAAATCCTGTCAATATTCCCAGAGTAAATGCCAGTGATATATTTCCGAATGATTTAAGAATTTTTTCTTTTCCCGTTGCACTTCTGAACAGAAAATATCCAACTCCTATTATGGAAATCATGGTAACATGTTCGGGAAATCCTGAAAATATTAACAGTGCTATCACTGAAGATGTAGCTATAATATTCTTTTTACTCTGGTTTTGATACAGTTTTTCCATTATAAAGAAAAGCACAGGGAATAACATGGAAGGATTTAACTGAATATCGTTAATATATATTATTACGGGGGCGCTGAACATATAGGCTATGGCGGAAGTAAGTGATGCAGGGAAAGAATATGTTAATTCTCTCATATAAAGATACATAAATAATCCTGAAAAAAACAGTCTGAATAACAGGTAAACATCCCACGAATATTTTGAAGGAAGGATATAATTTATAATTTCAAAAGGATTGAACATAGAGCTTCTCATGGAGGCCAAAAAGGGATAGCCTCCTGCCTGATAAGGATTCCAGAGAGGCATATTACCTTTCCGGTAATTCTTTTTTTTATATTCTACTTCTGTTTCATCTTCTACTGCAGAGGAAGTATCCAGTACAGGGATAGATGAAATGTAATTATTCTCCTGCCCGTAGACACCTGTAGATAGAACTTGGGGAATGGTATTTGTACATTTCAATGTTTTTCCGAGAAATATTATATCGTAAAAGAATATGACTACAAGCGCTGTAAATAATAAAAGTGCATATAAAATTTCTTTTCTGGATATATCTGTACTGATAGTTTTAAACATGATAAACAGTATACCTGCTATTATGATTCCTAAAATATTAACATATGAACAGATAATAAGAGAAGAGACACTCCATATAATTCCTTTTATTTTATTGTCTGATAGTATATATAGAGATATTGAGAAAGACAGTGATGAAATTATATGTACTATCAGGAGTGATGATTTATTCAGATATGGTATATTCAATAATTCAAGTATAAAAGAAAAAAATAGCAATATAAAGGGGAAGTTTTTTTTTATGAAATAAAATTTTTCAGACATTTTATTATAGCCTTCTGGTTTAGTATGAATGAATGTTTATATTTAGTTTTATAACAATTCATAATTAAGAAAGAGTGAAAAATGAAAAATAAATTATAACTATATTTTACTTATTTAACTATAAAGTCAGTAAAAACAAGGAAATTATTAAAAAGTGCAAAAGTATAATTATAATATTATACCGTAATAAAATAGCCATGTCCAATAAAAAAATAGTTCTTTTTACATAATTAAACTCTCCTTTAGAACTATTTAAATAATTGTTACTATAAATTATACTGAAAATAAGATTAACAAAGAGGATGGAGTATATATTATGGAAACTACAACCGTAAAAGGTAATATCCTTGCAGTAGATGATGATGATGGAGTCAGGAGAATAATTAAATATCACCTGAATAAAGCAGGTTACACTGTTCAGACAGCTGAAAACGGGAAAAATGCAATTGAACTTCTTAAGAATATTACACCGGATTTGATTATTTCCGATGTTTCTATGCCTGAAATGAACGGTTATGAGCTATATAAAGAAATTTCTTCAAGAAAAGAATATAAACTTATTCCTTTTCTTTTTCTCACATCTAAATCGGACAGAGAAGATATTATACTCGCAAAAAAAATGGGAGTAGATGATTATCTGACAAAACCGGTAGATAAGGATTTACTTCTCATATCTGTTGATGCAAAGATTTCCCGGTTTAAAGAGTTAATGGAAGCCAATAAGAAGAATCTGGAAAAAAAGATTAATGATATGTACCGTATGTTATCCCATGAAATTAATACTCCCATATCTATTATCCAGGGTTTTACCGATTTGACTGAAATGCTTCTCTCTGCCGGTAAACCGAGGATTGAAGATTTAAAGAGTTTCCTTGACGGTATAAAAAGCGGAAATGACAGACTGAGAAAACTTGCCGAGTCTGTATTGATATTGAACAGCATTGACGGAGGTTATGAAATGGAACGGTATAATTCTCTGTCACAGCATCATATGATAGTTGATCTTGCCAGTCTTATCAGAGTTGTTTCAGCAGGTATTAAAATCGTATCGGAAGAAAAAAATGTAGAGATATTACTGGATTTGCCTGATGAACCTGTTCAGGTAAAAGGGCTTGGAGAACATATAAAGTGTATACTTGAAAATATTATAGATAACGGAATTAAATTTGCACCTCACAGGACGGGCAGAGTTAAGGTGAAGCTTTACAGAGATGCCGGTATGGCAATAATAGATGTAGAAGATAACGGCCCTGGCATACCGGATGTGGAAATTGGTAAAATATTTGACAGATTTTATCAGTCTAATAGAGATAAATTCGAGCAGCAGGGACTGGGTATAGGACTTGCTATAGTTAAGGCTCTTGCAGATATCAATAAAATAGATTTAAAGGTAAAAAGTCACGAGGGGCATGGTGCTACCTTTACACTTGTATTTAATGTCACTGAATGATTTTTTTAGTGAAAAGTGAGACACAGGCAAAACGATTATGCATCATGCATTATGGCTTTGTTTTATCCTATAAATTTTGCAATTATATCCAGTAACTCATTTCTGTCAACAGGTTTTATTATATAATCGTCAAATCCTGCTTCTACAAATTGTTCCAGCTCTTCTCCCATGGCAGAACCTGTGCATGCTATGACAGGTATATTTTCTCCTCCGGTGTGTATACGAATCTCTTTTGTAGCTTCTATACCATCCATTTCCGGCATATTTATATCCATAAGGATAAAATCAAGTTCTTCTTCTTTGAAAAGGTTGAGAGCTTCCTTGCCGTTAGAAGCATTCAGAACAGTATATCCTGCATCTGTAAGTGGCTTACTCAGAATTAATCTGAATTCCGAATCATCGTCTGCTATAAGGATTTTTCTGTCTTTTCTGAGTTTTACAGTTTTTACAGGGACAGACTTTATGAGGCTGTCTATGGCATCTTCTTTTTCCTGATGTTCTTCAACAGGGAGAGATGTAAGCGGTAAAGTAAAGTTAAAAACAGTCCCTTTCCCTACTTCGCTTTCAACCCAGATTTTCCCTCCCAGTAATGTTACAAGTTTTTCCGTTATTGTCAGTCCGAGACCTGTTCCCCCGTATTTTCTTGTCGTAGATGCTTCTGCCTGGGAGAATGGTTCGAAGATAGTTTTTATTTTATCAGCTGCTATACCTATACCTGTGTCTATAACGGAAAATTCGGCAAAATTTGAATCCTCTGAAAGTTTACAGCATAATTTTACATGTCCCTGAGAGGTAAATTTTATGGCATTACTCATAAGATTCATAAATATCTGCCTCAATCTTGTTTCATCTGTTACAATAGTTTCAGGTAATTTGGAATCGTATTCCAGTTCCAGGGAAATATGTTTTTCATTTGCCTTGATTTGAAGTAAATTGATTATGTGTAAAATTACGTCTTCCAGATCAAATTCTCTTCTTTCAATAACGATTTTCCCTGCTTCTATTTTGCTCAGATCCAGAATTTCATTCAGCAGTTCCAGAAGGTTCCTGCCGCTTTTCAGTATGACATTACTCATGTCCTTGATTTCTTCTTTTGGCAGTGTATCATCTTCGTACATTATTTCAGAAAAACCAATAATAGAACTGAGAGGTGATCTTATCTCATGGGACATACTTGCCAGAAACATAGATTTGGCCTTGTTGGCGACTTCTGCTGCAATTTTTGCTTCCAGGAGCTGATCATGAGCCTGGGTAAGATGTTTTGTAAATTGTTTTATCTTTTCAGCATATTCCTGTGCTTCTCTTTCTCTGTGTTTATAGGCTGTTATGTCCTGAAGGTTATAGGCGTATCCCTTCTCTCCTTCCGTAACCTCATTGATTGCAATACATCTTACATGAAAATGAATTTTTTCTCCATTTTTCTTAATATGATTGGATTCATAACTTTTTATCACAGGGTATTCAAGAGAAAGATTTTCAAGGTTTTTAAAGGGAATATCTACCAGGGTAAGATAGCAAGTTCCTTTTATTTCTTCGAGAGTATAGCCGAGTAATTTCAGGTAGGAATCATTACAGAAAATAATTTTTTTATTATTATCTGTAATAACTATTCCATCTATTAAATTACTTAATATCAAATTGTAAGAATCTTTATTTATTTCCATAAAAGAAATTATACTATTTACCTTTTTATAAGTCAATTACTGGAAATTGCCCTTGATTTTGTATATAGTGTTTTTTTATGACAGGTAATTCCATTTTTACTGGAAATTGCCCTTTCTGTCGAAATTTTTTTTATCCCGAATATTTTTTATAACCCATAGAACTGTACGAATATTTCCTGATGCCAGGAATACCAGTATGAACAGACATATCAATATGATTATATAAAAGTTATCAGTAATACATGTCACTTGCGAATGCATGGAAATAAAAAAAGTACCTGTTAAGAAGAAGAAAATTATTACCAGTGTATTGATGAGTATTAAGAGTATTTCAGATATTCGTGTAACATTCTTGCGGATTTTGTAAAATGCCAGATTAATCAGGCCTGGAATTATGAGGCAAACATTTATTATTTGAAAATAAAAAATTATTCTTTTTGTCTCTTCCGTCAGGGAAGTCCATTTATACTCTATAAATGTGGACACTATTATTAAAAATAGAAAAATTAATATATTAGTTATATTATGATATATTAACCCGTGAGAATAGGGGTTTACATCATGTGATTTATAAGAAAAATAGTAAAAACAGTCTACAGGTTTTTCTTCTGTCAGTTCTTCAGGCTCAATCTCAGTTTTTTGTGATATGAGTTCAATCATTTCTTCCAGATTTTTTAATTCTTCTCCGAAAGCCAGTTCCTGACCTGCTTCATTTTGAAGAATATAGAGGTTTTTATAATTATTTCCTTTTTTTATTTTATAAATATAAAAATGCCTTATACTATTCCAGTTTAAATAATGTCTTCCTATAA
>JBEHWP010000397.1:0-6202 GCA_040217665.1 Vulcanimicrobiota bacterium | reverse complement strand
ATCAGTCTGTGACTGCTGTATAAGGGCATTTGACATATGTATATCGCCGTCATCACTTTTAAAGGTTATACTTTTAAGAGTTTCCCTTACCTGATCTGAAGTGACAGGATTGGAAAATCTTAATTCACATATTGTACCACCCTTGAAATCCAGTCCTAAATTCATCCCATGAAATATAAGTGACCCTATACTCAGTACCACTAACATAGCAGAGAAAATAAGAAAATAATTTCTTTTTCCAATTATATCCCATTCTTTATCACGAAAGTTAAAAAAACTCATAAATCCTCCTTATTCACCGTAAAGCCATCTACTGGTTACTATCTTATTTTTACTTACCAGATCTACAAATACTCTTGTTACAAAAACAGCTGTAATAAGGCTGACGAATGTTCCCAGAGCAAGGGTAAGACCGAAACCTTTTACAGAGCTGGAGCCATAATAATACATAACAACTGCTCCTATAAAGGTTGTTACATGGCTGTCAAGCACTGCTGACCATGCACGATGAAAAGCTGTGCTTATTGCCTGAGGTACTTCTTTTTTATCCCATAGTTCTTCTCTCAATCTTTCAAATATGAGCACATTGGCATCTACTGCCATACCAATTGAAAGAATAAAACCTGCTATACCCGGTAAAGTAAGAACGAAGCCATATTCTGTAAAACAGGCCATAAGGATGAGGGCATAGAATATAAGAGCCATATCTGCAAGAAATCCCGGAACTCTATAGACGAACACCATAAATATACATATAACTGCCAGTCCTATTATACCGGCATGGAGACTTTTTTCAAGAGATTCTTTTCCCAGTGTGGGGCCTACAAGCTGATTTTCCACTATTTTAAGTGGCACAGGGAGAGCACCTGCTCTGAGATATCTCGCAAGGCTGAGAGCTTCTTCTTCGTTTTTCTTCAGATCACCTCCGCCTCCCATGATAATCTGACCTGAACCTGTAGAAATAACATTCTGTACTACCGGTGCACTTATAAGTTCTCCGTCAAAAAATATGGCAATAGGTTTTTTGATATTTCTTTCTGTTATTTCTGCAAACTGTTTTGAACCTTCAGGAGTTAATTCAAATCCTACATGAGGACCGTTTACAAGTGACATCTGGGCATTTTTTATTTTATCGCCTGTCATTACAGTTTTCCATCCACTCGGATCAGTGGAAGACTGTTCTTTAAATTCAAGGAAGGCTGACTTCTGAATTATTTCAATTGCTGCCTGTGGATCCTGTACTTCAGGTAAATCTACTATAATAGAATTGTCCCCCTGAGGCTGTATTATCGGTTCAAAAGTACCCAGTTCATTGATACGTTTGTCAAGAACCATAATAGTCTGTTCCATAATCTGAGGGGTTATTTCTTTTATACCTACTTCAGGGTTAGGAAGAAGCTGGAGCCTTAAATGTGTGCCTGATCTCAGATCAAGGCCCAGTTTGACTCTTGTTCCCTTTTCTACTGCTTTGAAAGACACAAGAGAACCTACTTTTTCCTTAAATGCTTTTTCTATTTCTGTTCTTGAACCGGCCTCGATTTTCCCTGCATTTATGGTTATCTTTAAGAGATTTGCCGGGTCATGAGATATGAAACTGTTAGATAATTTATAATCTTCGAGAGTTTTTCTTAATTTTCGGTCTAAAGCCAGAGTTTTTTCTATTTCAACAGAAATAGTGTTGTCTGCACCATTACATGAAAAAGTCTGAATCCTTCCGAAATAGTCTTTGAAACTATTTTCAATTGCCTTGCTGTCAATGTCAGCCAGAGTTCTGGTGACATCTTTCTGAGGTCTGACTACGAATTTACCAGATACATATTGAGGAGAAGCATTATCTATACTTCCCTTTTCCCTGTCTGCTTCCAGCCCGAAGGGTTTCAGGAGTGTATCTATATCGTCATTTGTAATAAAGTTAACTTCTTTAAACTCCACTTCCAGTGCAACAGTAGTGTTTTTTGCCGGCTGTAAAAAAACAAAATATACACATAACAGTGTTATCAAAAGTATTGTAACTGCCTGCAGTGGAGTATCCCATCGCAAAAAATCCATATTTTACCTCCTAAATAATTATAACGTTTTTCTGTACAATGTCCTCTATTATATTATCTAAAAGGTTATTTTGTCAATATTATATTGAAGCAAGTTTTGGGTAGTCGTAAAAAAAACGCTATTTGTCTTGACATAATATACTATATATTATATAATTATGCAAATTAAATAAACGTATGTGAAGAAGCTCACGAGCTTCTCTTTTTGCTTTATGGGGTTACATTTAAATTTTGTAACTTCTGTATAAAAATAAAATATTGAAATTTATATGTGAAGAAGCTCTCTTGAGGCTTCTTTTTTATTTTAAATGTTGGAGGCGTTTTGATGAAGCAGGATCAGATAGAAGATTTTTGTCTGAGGAATTTGATGCAGTTTTTACCCAAGAAATCCATAAAGAAAATACTGGAAGATACTCTGTCCAGTGCGGAAAGTGAAGGGCATTTCAGACAGATGGCAACGGCTGCACTTGAAAATATACAGCAGGAGGTCAGCCTCATAAATATATATCTTAAAGATGAAAAGCAATAATTGTGACGCGTAACGCGTGACGGGTGGAACTGACGTTCAGAGTTAAATAACCATTCGGGGGAGGTATGAAGAATGTCTTTATTTAAGGATATTTGTTTTAAAGTAGAAACTTTTTTACAGCAATCATGGGCCGGATTATTTACCAGGCAGGATGTGAATTTGTTTACTATAAAACATGGTTCTACGGTTATCCATGTTTTCATTCAGGATTACGGCGACACAGAGACACTTGTAAAATGCAGAGCTTATGTAGTAAATGGCGCAGAATTTACCTCCAGTCTTTTGAAGAAACTTCTCCTTATGAACAGTGAAGACCTCAGTTTCGGAAAATTCGGTATTGATAAAAACGGTTATATAGTTTTAGATCACGTTATGCTTGGTTCTACACTTGATAAAGAAGAATTAATATGTTCAGTTAAAGAAATAGGTATGATGGCAGATGAAGTGGATGATATGCTGGTAAAACATTACGGAGGTAAAACAGCAATAGAAACATCTATTGACAGATATAAAGATTGATTTTTTTCGTAACCCGTGACTCGTCACGGGAGTGAAAATGCCTGCAAAAGTTTACTCCTCTTATAAAGAAGGAATTCCTCCTTAGTATATAGAATAGAACTCTACACAAAAAACAAAAAAAATTCCGCCGGTCGTAAAATTATCCTTTACGTGTCACGCGTTACAAAGTAAGGAGTTAACCATATGGCAGAAGACTTATTGATACAAATAAAAAATCGTATTGAACGTTTACTTGCCCTTACCCCTCTTCCTATGCCCGATGAAATAAACAGGGAATTAAATATAATCTATATGGTATATCAAAAAAATCTGTTACCTCAAATCCTTGATAAGCATTTTAAAACTGTAATTAACCTTTCAAGACATGTAAATGACAAAATTTTTGCGCTATCAGCCATACATGAAGGTTTTTCAAAAAATCTTCAGGCCTATCTTCTGAGTACTGCAAGAGATATTTTTGCCGTACTGTCCGTTATGGGAGCCAAAGAACAGAATGATAGGGCAGAAACTACTTTTTTTGAAGAAGGTCTGGCATTACTTGCAAGTCAGGCTTCGGAATTATCTCTGCTGGGTGCTGCAGATGCACATAAAAGGGTTGAAGTGGAACATCTTGCCTATGAATTAGCAAACGATCTCTGGGACAGTGCTTCAGGCAATAGAAAGATTAAGAATATAACAATGGAGCAGGCAGAAACAGTAGCTGTTCAGATAGATGCAGTTGTTGAAAAGATGAAAGGTTCTGTCAATCCGTTTCTGACCTGTATGGCTATTTACAATGTATTGCTTTATATGTATCTTGTCAATCTCGTAAGAAGGATTGAAAGGGTAATTAATAAAGAGGCTGATGTGTGAACGGGCGTGATACGTGATGAGTGAGATGGTGCACATAATCCTGTCCATCCAATAATCCTGTCCATCCAGGAAATCCTCCCAAATCTCTGTCTAGGGATAGCAGACTCTGTTTCTGCCGCCATGTTTTGCTTTATATACAGAAGCGTCTGCCTGTGCCATGAGGTCTGTTTTATTTGTGGCATCCTCCGGGTAACTGGCAACTCCGATACTTGCTGTTATTTTTACATCTCTCTGGTTTAATCTGAGCTGTATGGCCTGCCTTATTCTTTCTGCCGTATTGATGGCAGTTTTTTTATCTGCTTCAACCAGTATAAGGGTAAATTCATCTCCTCCGTATCTGCAGACTATATCTGTATCACGGACATAGCTTTTCAATAATTTACATATTTCTTTTAATAATATATCACCATCAGGATGGCCGTAAGTATCATTATATTGTTTAAAGTGATCCGTATCTACCATAAGCATGGCCATATGTGTTTGATATCTCTGTGCTTTCTGAACTTCTTCTTCAAGTTTTTCCTGAAAATATCTGTGTGTGTAAAGACCTGTCAGACCGTCTGTAGTTGCCATGTTATGGGTTTTTTCATAGAGTTTTGCATTGGTAACAGCTATGGAAGTCTGGTTTGCCAGAGTGCTTAAGAGATTTAAATCATCGTGGCTGAAAGCGTTGGCTTTTTGCTGTCCCACATATATAACGCCTATGCACTCATCTTTACTTATCAGAGGAACGGCCATTTCGGAACGTTCATACCTTATCATAGGAGGAGGATTCTTTTCAACTTCAGTATCTGTTATGATATATGGCTTTCTTTCCGATGCGACCCATCCTACTATTGTTTCTGAGGAAGATATGGGAAAGGTTTTAACTGTGAATACATATTCCCTGTAAGGTCCCGTCACTTCTTCTGCTACAAGCTGCGGTTCTCCTTCTACATCTTTTATGAGAAAAACTATACATGTCTGACAGGAAACCAGTTTCTTGATCATTCTGTTAATAACTTCATAGGTATCTTCTAATTTGAGGCTGTTGCCAAGTTCCTGGCTGGCCTGAAGTAGTATTTCCAGATTTTTCTTTTCTTTTTCTAACTCTTTTTGGACATGTTCTCCTGCTTTTACAGCTACTTCAACCTCTTTATCTGCTGCATTCTGTACTACTGCAGGTACATTTGAAAGAAATCCCTGTAATTTAATAGAATTGTAAATTCTCTGAAGTAAATAAAGAGGTAAGAATACAAATATAGAAGAAATTGGAAAATTAACTCGATAGAATACGGCTATACTTATACCAAGAGGAAAAACGCATATATAATAAGGCCATATTTCTCCCCAGTGCCATTCCCATACATGTCTGAAATTAAGTTCTTCCTGGGTGGATATGAATAAAGACATAATAGCCGTGTCCAGAAAAAAATAGATTAATGATGATACTGTAATAGCCACCATATTCATCCAGTTGTTCAGGAACATACCATTTTCGCTCTGTCTGTCAATTGAAGAATATACTATACCTGAAATTAAAAGACATATTACATTCTGTCCTGTTCTGAATATAATTTCTTTAAGTTTCTGTCCGTTTATTATTGAAACTACTATTACAGAAATAACAGATATTAAAATAGCTATTTCTTTCCCGAATAATAAAAGACATGCATAAAATATACCGCTGCTTACGGTAACCTGTCCCTGTTGAGGCATTTCCACAGAAAAGTAACTGTAAATCAAAGCAATTGCCATAAGGATAATAATACCAACTATATCAGTCGGGTGGGTTACATAATAGCCGGCAAGATTTGTAACAATAAAAATTACAGAATAAATAAATCCTATAAGTCCTGTTATTCCTAATGCTATAACCAGTACAATATTTTTTTTCATAAATAACCTGTCTTCAGGCTTTCATATGGCCTGTTAATTTTTTACTAAAGATAAATAAATGTTTTCTATCTGTCCAGTAATATTTTTTACTGAAAAATCCATTGATCTTTCTTTTGCCTGTTTTGATATAGTCTCTCTTTTCAGTCTGTCATTTAATAAAGAGAGAACAGAAGCTGAAAATTTTCCCACATGTTCCTCGCATAATAATCCGTCAACACCATGTCTCAGAGTATCTTCATATCCCGGTCCTCTGACTGCTACTACAGGAAGAGCACAGGCCATAGCTTCCAGTAATACAACAGGGTGTACTTCTGTTTTAGACGTGCTGACAAATATATCAGCTGCTCCGTAGTAATCTTTAATATCCTTATTATTT
>JBEHWP010000396.1:0-6204 GCA_040217665.1 Vulcanimicrobiota bacterium | reverse complement strand
TTTGACGAAAATATGTTATCTTTCATAAAAGAGATCAAAGATAAAGTATCTAAGATAGCAATACTTTCCAATATGCCATCACCTATTCTGGAGAAAATGGAAGATTGTTTCACCTGGTTGAGTATGTTCGACACAGTAATTTTTTCCTGCAGAGTAAGGAGTGTAAAACCTGATCCGGAGATATACAGAATGTGTCTTTCAGAACTGGACTTAAAGCCAGAAGATTGTCTTTTCATAGACGATTCAGGAAAAAATATAGCCGGCGCACAGAAAGTCGGACTGAATACCATACTTTATAAGTCTTTTGATAATTTCAAAGAATTACTGGAAGAGAATTATATTTTAAAGGGTAGTGAGAAGTGACAGTCAGAACTTCTGTAAAAGCAATTATTATAAGAAATGATAAACTTCTTGTAACAGAAAACAGAGATGACACGGGAGAATTTTATCTTCTTCCCGGCGGAGGCCAGCTTCACGGAGAAAACCTCCATGAAGCTTTAAGAAGAGAATGTATGGAAGAAATAGGAACAGAAGTTATTATCGGAGAATTAAGGCTCGTTCGTGATTATATAGGAAAAAACCATGAATTTGCCGAAACCGACGGCAATGCCCATCAGGTTGAATTTATGTTTGAATGTGATGTTCCATGTGACTATTTTCCTGAAAACGGAACTGTACCGGACAGAATGCAAACAGGAGTAAAATGGATTCCATTAAAAGAACTTCACATGTACCGTTTATATCCTTCACGTCTTTATACGGTTATAGAGCAGATGGAAAACAGCAGAATAATTACCTATATGGGTGATGTGAATTAACCAGAAAATTTCTTTCCTCCTCCCTGGTTCTCATAATTTCTTTTTACCATACCGGCACATCTGATAAACCCTTTATCTTTATAGAAGGGCACAACATCTTCGTCACAGACAATATCTACGGCGTACATATTCCTGAGACTCTCCGTCATACACTCTACCAGTTTTGTTCCAATCCCTTTTCCTTTATATTCGGGAAGCACTTCCAGCAAAGGAATGTACGAATAAAAAAAACCGTCGGACAGTGCATTTATGAACCCAACACACCTGTCTCCGTCCATGGCAACCCATGCTTTATAACTTTGCTGAAGGATCTTCAGATGTGTCCTCCTGTCGGGGTGGGCCGGCCAGCCGACAAAAAATCCGGCAAGCTGTTCTTCTTTCAGTTTACTCACGTCATCAATATATCTTATTTCCATGTTCATCTCTCCATTAATTCTGATATTTTTCCATAAAAATACATTATATCGGCATTTTCAGGCAATCCTGCCACCTGGCCGTCACCAGTTTCAATAATTACCGGTTCTCCGTCTTCTTTTATTCCCATATCTACAGTAAAAAATCTGCTTTTTATTTTTTCTGCCACCGGCAGAATTTTTGATACTTCCGGCATAACATCTCCGTAATCTCCTTCATCCCAGTAATTCAAAATCACAAGCGGTTTTCCGTCCAGAATAAAAATTCGAAATTCCTTAGATAAAGGCATGGAACTTTTAGAACAGACAGTTAAAAATTTCAGCTTTATAAATTCTCTAATTACAAGGCCTCCGTTAAGATCATCACCCTGAAGTTCCAGAAATCTATCCACTACTTTCCTGACATGGTCTCTATCGGAAGCATCGGGAATAAAACAAGCTTCTTCCCACCGATCCTTACAGGATTTCACGAAATCTTTTATTATTACCGGCTTTCTGCCGAATTTCTTTATCTCTTCATAAATTCTGTCATAATTTAAATCTTCTTTTTTTAGCCATATGGAAAAAGGAGTGAAATCTCTGATAATCTCATAAGATGCCGGGAAATAATGACAGTGAATATACTGAGCCGGGTTATTGATCAAGATTATATTCTTTTCCTTTAAAGCTTCATAGAATTTGTCATAGTACTGCGGTTTTAACATCCAGCCTCTGTAAATAGCCGTCTCTTTCTTTTCACTATGACTTATTTTCTTTATGGCCTTTATCGGATTATCATTATATGTGAGTTCTTCAAAACCAAATAATTCGACGGTAAAACCACATGCTTTCGCAAAGTCATATTCTTTTTCATATCCGAAATCAGGCTTATTATTTTCCAGGGGATTAGTGCAGAAAATAATCCTCATAAAAATCACCTCCGGCCTGTCTCTACGGGCATCAATCTTTCATGGCTTCCACATTCACGGAGCCGCTTTCTGTAATGGTTATTAATGTTCTGTCTCTGTTACCGGAAGTAAAACCAAACTGCAAAATGATATATACTGTCCTGCCTCCCAGTTCTTTATAGCCATGTTCATAGGATAACTGAATGCCATTATAAGGCTTTGAAGGTATTTTCTTCAGATCTTCATCGGAAATTTTATATTCCTTTCCGAATACTTTTATTGTAAGAAGAGTAAACTCATTTTTATCATTTTTTGTGCCGGAGATCGACACAGGGCCGGAAGAGCCGATTCCTTTCGATTCTAATGAAAAAGAAGATAAACTTAATACTCCTTCCTGGGAAGCAAAAACATTAGACGTTAATAAAAGCATAATCGCAATTAATAAAACAATTTTCTCCATGATTTTCTCCTTTCATTATTTTTTCTCTGTATAATTCTGTTTTTTCATTCCTTATTAATCTTTACTGCATCAATGTAAGTGTTTATATTTTCTATGTTTTCTTCAATATATTTTTCATCTTCGGATCAAAATCTTCAACCTGGTTAACCTCATCATCTTCCTGAATTTGCTCTTCTTCTTTTATTTTTATCTCTGCTGCATCTATGAGCAGAGGGATAATTTCTCTGTCTATCCACATAATAAGTCTCAACACCGGCAGTAACCGATTACTCAATGGAAATCATTTATAACAAACTAACGGTTCGAGAATACCTCTGTAATGAGTTCTCAAATATTGCCTTGATACAAAACAACAGTGACAGCCATCAACAAACCTGTCATCACCCCTGTATCCGGCCTTTTTTGCAAGTGCCAGAAGCCCCGCCGGGCCTTCTGATATTAAGATTTTTATAACAGGATGTGTCAGGGGATTATAGTCATGTAATATTTTTTTGATATTATTATTTAAAACATTTCCGATTGCAATACCTGCACATGTCGTCAGGAAGCCGTAATTATCAAGGGTAATAGAGGTTAATAGATTAAAATCTCCTCCATCCCATGGTTTAATACTGCATGAAAGATTATTATATGAAACCTTATTATAAAATACTGAAAGTTTCTCTGCCGCTTTTCCTATCATGGATAAACCTGTGCCAGTATTAATTTTTAGATCCGGTATTTCTTCAAGCCTTTTGATGAATTTGTTCGTTTCAGCATCAAAATCGTTGTTCTGTGGAGAATCAATCAGCAGGCAGCCTGCCGAAACATTTACAAGTCCGGCTTTAAGACAGGCCCTTATAGAATTAATTACATGTTCAATTGAAATATATTTCTGATGAAAGGAATCCACACTGAATGAGATACTGTCAACTCCTGCTTCAACAAGACTTCCGGCCATTTCTGATGCCTGATGCATATCTGCTCCCCAGCTGCCATTGGTCGTTATATGAATTTTAGACCTATGCAATATTTTTTTTATCAGTTGAATTATAATGTCAAGTCTGTCAAATCTTAAAAAAGGTTCTCCTCCTCCGATTATTATCCATTCGGGATTATGGTCATATAAATTACTCAGAGAGCTTTCCAGTAACTCAGGTGTAATAAAATCATGATTATTTAATATACCGGGGTAACGACAGTGCATACAGGAACTATTACAATTATATGAAGTATTAATTGTTAATAATTTAATATTTGTATTCATTTATAAAACCGTGTCAGAAAACCTCGTCCCCTTGTGGGCGAGGTCATTGACAGTCATAACTTCTAATAGATTATTTTTTTATATTCTATCATTTTTTCCTGATTAAATAAAGCTTTAAAATTATGCCTTCATCGAAGAGAAACAGGTAAAATAAAAAGGGTTGAACATTTTGCCGGAGATCAACATAAGGCAGATGCTTTCTTCTGGCATGTGTACCGGCTGAAGCCCATCCCGTAAAGACTGACGGAATAACGATAAAAATACAAAGGAATTTTTTCGAGAAAATTCCTTTATCTTAAAAAATATGCAACCCTGTCAGAATTTCTTTTTAAAGATTTTCTATATATTTCAAGCCATTTACCTGTTTCTTTAAGGCCATCTTTAAATCCGTCAGTGCCTTTATGAGATGCCAGTTCTATAATACCGTCTTTTTTTATTATAAATACCCTGGCAGGCCATGCAGAGTAGTCATCTTTCACACTGTTATTCATGTTATCTATAATAACAGGTATGGTAATATTACCCTCTGATATAAACAGACTGGCTGCAATACACCTTTCTCCGTAATTTCTCGCGTCTATTATATGACCGGCATACTCTGCAGGCCTGGTGCAGTTTGAAGGACGGCCTTCTTCAATGTATACAATAAAAAACCTGGCTATATACTTATAGGTACGGTATATTTTTTCCATTTTTTTTGAACATTCAAAAAACTGCGGTGATGTATAGCTTCCGAAGAAAAGCACAACAGGAAATTTATCTTTAAAATTATTCAGTGTAATTTTTTCCTGTCCGTCAGAAGTCATAAGATTGAAATCAGGAGCAACAGAACCGGAAGATATGTTATCATATGCCTGTGATAAAGAAACACTTATCAATAAAAAGAGAAATATAAAAGAGAGAATAAACTGTGCCATGTCAACACCTCCCTGTATTTGAACCAACTATACAGGAAAGAGGTGTAACATAGCGGTAAAAAACAGGTAAAACACTGACATGAACATCAGTTATTTCATATTTATGTTTTTATCCTTGATAAAAGCTCTACCAGGCCGTTAGACAGGTTGAACATTTCAACAAGATGTTCTTTCTGAGAGGTATTAAGAGCGTAAATAGAAACAGAACGGGAAGAAATAACGATTTGCCCTCTTCCCGGCACCGGTGTGCCGAGAACAGGAAGAGGATATTTCTTTACGCAATTTATAAAAGGATACTTACCTTTATAATTTGCAATAAATTGCTGAATTTCATCATTCAGAACATTTATTTTTTCAGGTCCTTCCAGAGTATAGGCTTCAAATTTCTCACTAAAGGCCATTGACAGGTTTTTTACGGGATTTTCTTCACGTTTCCTGTCATTGTCCGCTATCTTCAGTGACATATTCATCAGGAAAGCCGGCGGAGATATTCCCGGAGGATTGCTCGATTCTTTTATCTCCCTGTATCTTTTCTCACGAATGAGATAGGTATTTTCAACATCCAGAGCAAGTTCTACAAACAACACAGTCTGCCCCAGAGGTGAACTCCCTTCACGTGAATGGTGATAAATTTCCGTCAGATAAATTGTATTATCTTTCTCTTTTTTCATAATAATATTCGAAATATTATATTCATCTGTATCCCATAAACATTTATTCCATATATTGAATATTTTTTCAGTCAATTCTTTTCTTATAAACATGTCGGAAGTTACATCAACAAAACCACAGGAAGAACAGAGAGAAGAATAAAAAGAACTGAGCTGAACCATGCCTGTGCCACGTGTAAACATAACATAAATTACGACACAAAATGTAATTACAAATAAAATTGCAAAAGGTATAATGCTTAATGTCATCACTAATTTTTCCCATCCCATAATTATGAAAACCTCCTTCATATTAAATCTATATTGACAGGAAATAAAAACGCTATCTGATAATTTTACATGAATCAATATATTTATTGATATTCTCTATATTTTCTTCCATATACCTGTCATCTATTGAGTTAACGTAAGAAGAAGCAGTGTTTAAAGAGTGATTGTAATATATTCTTACCAGTTTACCACATGCTGCTCTGTCTATTATACCATTATTTTTTTTCAAATAACCGGGTATAAGAGAAATCATAAAAATAAAACCTTTCCAGAGCATGTCTTCACAGTAAAAACCTTTTTCTTTATTTTCTCTCAGGACAGGCAATACAAAGGAGTTGAATATAGCATAATCATTGGGATCGAAATCTTCATCTTCCGTAAGCCCTGTATTTTTACCGGCCAGACATTTTATTTCATCTTCCACTGCTTCTATGAGCAGAGGAATAATTTCCTTATCTATCCATATTTTGCACATAAGTCTATTATAATAGACTCTAGTAGACAGCCACTATAATTAAGATG
>JBEHWP010000395.1:0-6228 GCA_040217665.1 Vulcanimicrobiota bacterium | reverse complement strand
GTTTCAAAAATAACAGTTCCTATATATTTGAACGGGGGCCTGTTACGGTGGTAGAAGATGATTCCTATGTAGGAGAAGCAATAGTTCCTTTCATATCAAAAGACCAGCAGGTTCGTCTTCCCTATGCCGTAGATGTAGAAGTTACCGTAAAGGAAGAAAATAAAAATTTCGATGTTTTTAATTCCCTCTTCTTCGATGAAAAGCAGGCAGGCAACTATCTCTTTTACAGAGAGGTCTATCATATAGCAGAAAGTACTTATACTGTAAACAATAACAGTGACAGCACTGTTAATCTTGTAATAGAACACCCTCCATACGGGGCAGGCTATGTAATCTTTGAGACAGAAGAAGCGGCTGAAAAAACTGAAAATTATATGAGATGGAAAATAACAGTTCTTCCATGCAGTTCCCATGTACTTAAAGTCAAAGAAAGAACAAAACTTTACAGATACGAATATTATCAAAACCTCACTATGGCCACTCTTTCTGACTGGTTAAAAGAAAGATATTTAGATGAAGGCACATTTAATGAACTGAAAGTTATTATGGAACTTTTTGATGAAAAGAACATGATAGCAGAAAAAATCCAGAGACTGCATGATGAAGTGAATAGCATATATGAAAGTCAAAAATCTCTTATGGAGCAACTGAAAGTACTGGGTGAAAGAGGTGATGAAGGGACTCTTAGAAAACGTTATGTAAATATCCTTGAAGTTCACCAGAATCGCCTGGAAGAGATAAAAAAGAAAGAAGAAGAAGTTAATACAAAAACAATAGAGTTAAACAAAATGATCTTTGAGAATATAGTAAAACTTTCAAAAAAGAACTAAAAGACATGACGGGAGCGGTCACAACTAAGAGCCTATCCGAAAAGTAATATTTATTTTCTCATCCTTTCCACTGCCAGGTTCTGGAGAAAAATATATACCGTATTAACAGCCAGTTGTAAAGTACTGAGTTGAGCATAAATAATACATATATGCTCTTGTTACGCGTTACGCGTCACGCGTGACGGGAGGAAAACTTTTATTACATGCTTATGCTCAGGTCAGTAAATAGACGCAAAATAGTAAATGTCTGTAAAAACAGGTTCTCTTTCAGGAGGATTATAGATTTTTCGGAAGAGCCTGGCAGTGGAAAAGTATAGGGCGACTTTTCGGATAGGTTCTAAATATAAAAATTTCTAGACAGTGAAGCATAAGAAGTCATCATTTTCATATAAAAGCCTTAAGAAGCTTGACAAATATAGTGTTTTTTGATATAGTCTAACTACAAACTTGATTGTTTAAGGTGGTGAGGCATAATGATACATAACATTAATAAATTTAATTTAATATGTAGTTTAATTGTGCCCGCCACCAGAAAAATTTAATATTTAATATAGATTATATAACCAGTTAAAACCGGTGGCGTTCCACCGGTTTTAACTTTTTACGGGACTGCGGGCATGCAGTCCTGTTTTATTTATCCCGCGTTACGCGTTACGAAACGAAAGGAGTGGTATTGATGACGGTCCGTGTAAAAAACAGTAACAGAACCAATCACCATATTTTAAAAGGAGAGAAAAGAAAGAAATGGAAATTAAATCAAGGCGTGAAGCTAAAAAAATTAGCTTTATTTTAGAAAGGTCTTCCCATGAAAAATCAAAGGAAGCCAAAAAATTAAGAAACTTCAGAAAATCCAATAAAATGGAAGATGTTAGGCAAAAGAACTGGCTTGATATATATGATGAAGATGAAGACAGTTATGATCTTTCCGGCTTTGAAAAGACAAAGAAGGTTACTGGAAAATATGAATTTGAAAACTCGGATAAGGTTTTTTCCCGTGCCGATCCGTCCCTGGGAAAAAGAAAAGAAAAAGCTATTGCATCAAATTTTGACCAGATTGTGATAGTGGCTTCTGTTAAAAGTCCGCCCCTTAAAACCGGACTGATTGACCGTTTTCTTCTCATTGCAGAAAAGAAAGGTTTTGATGTGCTCATATGTATAAATAAAATTGATCTCATAGAAGATGCTTCTGAGTACATGGATGAAATGAATGTCTATAAAACCATGGGTTACAGAGTAATTCCTGTAAGTGCGGTAAAGAAAACCGGTATAGAGGAGCTTAAAGAATATTTTAAAAACAGACGCAGTTTATTTACAGGTCATTCAGGTGTAGGGAAATCATCTCTTTTAAATGCCCTGGACCCTTCGTTAAAACTGAAGACAGGTGAAGTGAGCGACTCTACAAATAAAGGGAAACATACCACTACATCTACAAGATTGCTTAAACTGAGTTTCGGCGGAGAAGTTTTCGACTCTCCCGGCATAAAACAGTTAGGTATTTCAGATATAAGTAAAAAGGAACTTCCCGGTTTATTCAGAGAATTTAAAGATAAAATAAATCTCTGTAAATACCCTGACTGTTCCCATATAGAAGAAGAAAACTGCGCCGTAAAAGAAGCTCTTTTGTCCGGTGAAATAAGCAGGGCAAGATATGACACTTATGTGAGGATAAGGGAAAGTCTCGGATAAATTTATTATAGTATTATTTCATAACTTCTCAGAATTTAAGTAAGTCGTGATGCGTAATGGGTTATATTCCTGCGCATCACGCATCACGCGTTACGCATTACGAGGTTATTAATTATAGATTTTTATGGAACTAACTATAAACAAGGAGATGACTGAATTATGAATTCCATAAGTGGAAATAAAATAAAGGGCTGACCTGCCGGCCGGCCCTTTATTTCATGTCAAATTATTTGTTTTCTTTTAAATATTTCACTGCTTCATCTGCATCCACAAAACCTGCACCCTGATCTACGGGTTTATAACTGGTTCCCATTGAATCTGCAGTCTTCATGAAAGCTTCTTTCCTGTCTGCAGGTGTGGAAGTCGGCACTGCCTGTTTTAACAATGCAGCAAGTCCTGCCACTTCAGGTGAAGCAAAGGACGTTCCCGGCCCTGCCAGAGTATCTGCAGTGGGTTTAAACATAGGAGGCAGATTGGTCTTTACTACTTTTTCCCTTTCTTTCGGAGAAAGACTCATGACATTAGACGGTAATCCCAGTGCCTGTATCAGGTCAGGTTTATTTGTAAACAAATTGGTAAGCTGGTCAGGAGTCATATCCCTTATTGTCTGAATAGTTTTACCTATATTATCAAGCTGTGAATTGGGAGCTGCCCAGGATGTTATAAATTCACCCGGTGCTGTAATATCAGGTTTTACAAGACCGTCTTCGGTGAGACCGCGGCTTGAAAAATCACTGACTTTATTCGGATTGAGTGCTGCAGCTACAGTAAGAACTGCCGGGTCGTCTGCAGGAGAACCTATGGTTTCTGCACCCGGGCCTGAATTACCGGCTGCTGCCACTACATCCATACCGAGTTTTATTGCCTGTTCCACGGCTTTATTGATGGGATCCATATGAAATGGCACACCGTCAGGGCCTGCTCCGAGAGACATATTTATTATATCAATTCCGAATCTGTCTTTATTCTTAATAGCCCATTCAATACCTTTTACTATGTCGGAAGGTCTTCCCTGTCCCTGAGAATTCATTACTCTTATGCCTACAAGTTCTGCATCGGGAGCTATTTTATTGGCATCTCCTGCGACATGAGTTCCATGTCCGTTCGGATCTATAGGTTTGGGCGATTTTTCTACTACATCTACCCATGCTTTGAGGGGTTTTGCAGGATGATTGTATCCCGAGTCAACGATTGCTATTGTTCTTCCTTTACCTGTAAGCCCCTGGTCATGAAGCTCTTTAGCACCTGTCCATTCTATATCCTTTATCTCAGGCATATCCCATGAATTACCTGCCCTGGTGGTAGAAGCTGTGGCAGCAGGAATACCGGGAGCAAGATCTCTCGGTGAATCATCATAAACTACAAAGCCCTGTTTCTGCAATTTCTCTATTTCTTCAGGTGTAACCTTTGCGGTAACACCATTTATAAGTTCTAAATTATCTTTAAGTGCTATACCTTCTTCTTTTACGCGACTGGTCATATCTTTTACAGAAAAATGGCCTTTCATGACCTTTACATCGGGCATTATAATAACATCCTGCTGTGGAGTTCTTGTGCTTCCGAGTGCCACACTGTCAATAACTTCTTCTTTTGTTTTTGAAGCGGAAGAATTCATAATATCTACTATGTTATTTAACTGTTTGAAAGAAAAACCTTTTACTCCATCTATACTCATCGAGAAATCACTCCTTTTATTAATTCTTTTCTATATTTTATTATATCACAATTTTATTATATCACATCACTGATATTTTCAAATCTAAAAGTCAGAGAAATTTGTTAAAATTTTGTTAACAAATTGCCATCTTTCAAATTGTGAGTCGTGAAGCGTGAGGCGAAAGAGATACGTCAAAAATTTTTCTATTTTTAAAAAAGGGTTTTTACAAATTTTTACAAATTTTAATATCTATTTAAATTATTTATGATGTAATGTAAAATTGACAGGTTGTAATTTTTTTTAAATAAAACATATTATAAAAATCAAGGAGGTTATTTAAATGAAAAAAAATTATTCAGTAATCGTTCTTCTCCTGTTAGTTATTGCGTTATCCTCAGGCTGCGGAGGAGACAGCACAGTTCCTGTCATTACCGCCCCAACAGCAGGCCCCGTTCCATCAGTAACACCTTCTGAGAACGAAATTATATCGACACTGACAGAATTAGAATCGCAGCAGGCTCTTATTTCGGCCAAAAACGGCGGCACTGTATCACTCGGCGATATAGAGGTAGAAATAGCAGATAATTCAATGAGTGAGGACACTTCCGTAGAAATTTCCAGGGTAAGCATTAACAGTAACGGTGCTCTTAAAAGCTCCGATATTACTACAGGATATGAAATATCTACAGGCCTTGAAGATGAAGATGAAGAATTAACAGAACCTGCGAAAGTAACATTCAAAAATGTAAGCAGTAATCAGCGTCCTGCTTTATATAACGGACAGTCCTGGTTTCCTGTAGACGATTATGAATATGACCCCAATACAGGAGAACTGAGTCTGTGGATTAACTTTATAGATGACGATACGAATACATATATAGAAAGCGGAGGTGATGAAGCATCAGTAGAAACGCCTGTTGTAATAGCACTGAATAATGATACAGGTTATGATAAAGAATTGATAACCAACAAAGGTAATGGTCATTTCAAAATATTTTATAATAATAGTGAAGAAGACTACGTAAAGACTATGGAGCCCATCATTGAAGAAGCCTATGAGTATTATCAGAAACTGGGATATAAAGAGCCGGTAAAATCACTGATTAACAATAAAACAGGAACATCAAAATATATTTATACCTATGTTTACAGTAATATGGGCAACAAATATGACGGTTACAAAGGTGTGGCCTGGACTGCCGGTTATCTCGGATATAACAGCAATCTTCTGGATTTAAGCAAACCGGTTAATCAAAGTACCTTCTATCATGAAATATTACATTTAATTCAGTATGCTTACAGCGGGGACAGAAGCACTTACAAAAGCTGGTTCAGTGAAAGTATGTGCACTTCCATGCAGTATTATGCCATTAACAGGCCTCAGGAAAAATACGATTTATCAGACGGCAGGTGGAATAGAGATCTTCTCTGGGATGAAATTTTTAATCAAATGAGTTCGAACAGTCAGAATAATTATAATAAATATATTATCTGGAGTTATATGATGAACAGGTCAGATCTTAAAAATAAACTCTTTCAAAATATGATGACAGACCTGAAACCGGCCGATATCGAGAATGGGGAAAAACTCAGCTTCGCCTTCAAGAGGAATGTCGGCCAGAGCCTTCCCCTGCTTATGAATGACCTTATAGAAGACTATTATATTTACGGTAAATTTTTTAATAGCGACTACTTTTCAAAACTTTCCGATCGTTCTTCCGGCCAGCCTTACAGTACTGTTATAGACAGAGACAGCATTAATCCCGGCACATGGTCCGGCGATTATACTATAAGTCCTCTCTCTATGAGATATATATGCTATAAAGCCGGGAATTACGAGGGGAATTTTGAATTAAATTTCAGTAACCTTTCATCAAACTGCAAAATCAGAATTTTCCCCATGAAAAAAGACAATGATGGTATCTATACCATATCTCCTGTAGAAGAAGTAACAGGCAGTGTAACAAAAAAATATACTTTCGGAAGTGATATGACCCATCTTTTTGTACTTATAGAAAATACATCTATGAGTTCAAATGCCAAAGTAAGTGTTTC
>JBEHWP010000394.1:0-6237 GCA_040217665.1 Vulcanimicrobiota bacterium | reverse complement strand
CATGACCGGTGCCGGTTCTTTCTGTGTTGTTCTGGCTTTAAGCAATAAGGATAGGAACAAAAAAAAGGCATACGAAATATGTGCTGCCATAGCCGGTGCAGTATTTGTATGTATTGCAGGCAATTTCGGTGAAATAAAAATTATAATGGACAGTATTGCCTCTCTGGGTAATATGTCATCGCCATCTGCTTTTTATATAGTGAAACTCTTCTATGGTTTTATTGCTATTGTACAGGGGAAAGTAATTTCTGTGAGCAATGAAAGATGGTACTGGGAGGCTACAAGGCTTATTTCCCATCCTTCCGGTGAAGCAGGACCTATAAATGAATTTCCATGGTTTACTTATTTATACGGTGATCTTCATGCTCATGGCATGGCTCTTCCTCTCACATTGCTTGCTTTCGGCCTTATTGTCTCGCTCATCAGAAGCAGATACCTGAATATATTGTTATTATTTTTTCTGGCTTTAACGACAGGAGGACTGTGGCCTGCAAATACATGGGATTTTCCCACTTACAGTTTTTTATCATTTATAGGATTAATATTATATTATTCGGAGAAAGAAACAAATCCTGTGATAAGTGTAAAAAAATCCTTTTTAATCTGGCTGGCACTTGTTCTGACAGGATACATCCTTTACATACCATATCATAAATATTATGTATCAGGTTATAGTGCTTTTGAAATATGGCATGGTTCTCATACGCCGGTAAGAGATTATCTGCTTATCCATGGTTTTTTCCTTTTTATTATTATAACAGCCCTTGTAAATGAATTCTGGTACGGCAGAAATAATAATAAATTATTAAAATTTTTCCGATTAATTTTGAAAAATTTTAATAAATATTCCCGTGTTATGAGATCTTATAAATATTATTTTAAAAAAGATGTTAAATCTTATTTTTCTCAGTGCAATATTATCTTGTTTGTATTTCTGGGATTAATATTTATTTCCGTTATCCATCCTCTGGCAGGACTCTGTCTGTTTATATTCGTTTTTACAATCCTATTATCATATAAAAGAAGTCCCTGTCGTCCCGGACAGTTTACACTGATTTTTATAGCTATGGCTTTACTCATGTCTGTTATGGTAGAGTTTGTAGTGTTAAAGGGCGATGTAGGACGCATGAATACGGTTTTTAAATTCTATCTTCAGATATGGGTGATGTTTGCTCTGGCTTCTGCCCGGGGAATATTGATTATATTTGAACATATGGAAAAATGGAAAAAATTATGGAAATTTTTATGGCTAACGGTATTTTTTCTGCTATTTACATCTGTAATGCTTTATCCTTTTCTGTCTACAGGTGCTAAAATAAGGGATAGATTTGACGTAACTGCAGGATATACACTTGACGGTACAGTTTTTATGAATAAAGGTGTATATAATTTTAAATCCCGTAATATTCAACTATTATCTGATAAAAAAGCTATGGAATGGATGGAAGATAATATAAAAGGTTCACCTGTCATATGTGAGTTCAATACAGGTGATCTTTATACATGGTGCAACAGATTTTCCATATATACAGGTCTCCCTTCCATTATAGGATGGGACTGGCATGAAAGGCAGCAACTTTCTGTTATTTCGGAACAGGTATCGAAGAGAATATCACATGTTAAGACTGTATATAATACGCCTGACCCCTGGGAAGCCTACAGGATCCTGAGGAGTTATGATGCAGAATATATTATAGTCGGTCAGTTGGAGCGTGTCTGCTCCAATCCTGAAGGTACAGGTAAATTCGAGGCAAATGCCGGGATATTGTGGGAGAAACTATATGATAATGAAGGTCTTCAGATTTATAAATTAATAAAGGTAGATATGAACAAAATGAATGATATAATGCCTTTACTTAAACGCTCTGTTCCTGCAGAGAAACCTGTATCCGTAATGGTACAGAGAACAGATCTCACCTTTATATCTGTAAATGCATTTAAGGGAGGGAGAGGTCAGAGTCCGGGAAATTTTAATGAACCACGGGATCTGGGAACAGACAGAGATAATAATATTTATACTGTAGATTTCAGGAATTACAGGATAGAGAAGTTTGACAGTAAAGGTAATTTCCTTATGTATTTTGGCTCTAAAGGTTCTGAACAGGGACAATTTAATGATCCATGCGGCATTTCTATAGATGAACATGGCAATATATTTGTTGCAGATACATGGAATCAGAGAATAGAGAAGTTTTCTTCCCGGGGAACATGTTTACTCAACCTTGAACATTCATTCTACGGACCGAGAGATATGGCCACTGACAGAGAAGGAAATATTTATGTAAGTGATACAGGTAATTCCGTTATAAAGAAATTTGATAAAAATGGAAATTTCCTTCTTGAGTTCGGGAGAGAAGTGTCCCTTTCCGAGCCATGGGGTATTATTGTCGGCATAGATGAAGAGATCTATGCAGGAGATACAGGAAACAGATCCATAAAAGTATTTAATTCACAGGGAAAATTTTTGAGACAATGGAAATTGAATAAAGAAAAATGCAGTGAACTATACCTGTGTTCCTCAAAAAATGGTATTATAGTAAGTGATACCTTTAACGGAGTTATTACAAAATTTGATAGAAACGGCAAGATACTGAAAGAACTTGAGGTTTCTTCTCCTGCAGGAGTTATGGAAGATTCTAAAGGGAATATAATTTATGTTAATATCAATGAAGACAGATTGGTAAAAATTTCTTTTTAAAGTAAAAAATATTACATGTCACGAAGGAGTAATTATGAATAAATCTAAAGTAGCCATACTGGAAACGACGCCTGCCACTGTTTTACAGGATTATCACAGACTTATGAACCTGGCAGGTTATCAGGATGTAATAGGTAAAGATAAGGATACAGCTTTGAAAATTAATATAAGCTGGCATTTTTTTTATCCTGCAAGTTCAACAACACCCTGGCAGCTTGACGGGGTGATAAGAGCCATGAAAAAAGACGGCTATAACCCGGACCTTATACATGGCTGCCATAACCGTACTGTTGTTATAGATTCCCATCTCGGTGAAAGAGAGAATAAACACATTGATGTTATAAATGCCCATAAACTGCGAAACATACATCTCTATGAAGGTGAAGAATGGATAAATGTAAGAGATGCAGTGGGAGAGCTGACTGAAGAGTTCCTCTGTCTGAATGAAGTATATCCGAAAGGTTTTATGATACCAAAAAGATTTATAGGAGAAAACATTATTCATCTTCCGACAGTAAAAACTCATGTATTTACTACAACTACAGGGGCTATGAAGAATGCCTTCGGAGGTTTGTTGAATGAAAAGCGCCACTGGACCCATCCTGTAATTCATGAAACCCTGGTTGATCTTCTTATGATACAGAAAAAGATTCATGGAGGCATATTTGCAGTTATGGACGGAACCTTTGCAGGTGACGGCCCGGGACCGAGATGTATGACTCCATATGTGAAAAATGTAATACTTGCTTCATCTGATCAGGTAGCAATCGATGCAGTTGCAGCAAAACTTATGGGTTTTGACCCGATGGGTGATATCAGGTTTATTCGACTTGCCCATGAAAAAGGTCTTGGTTGCGGCGATCCACGGGAGATACAGATTGAAGGAGACGAAGATGCAGTAAATAAAAGCTGGAATTTTACAGGACCCTTTAAAAAGATGACCTTTGCGAGCAGAATGCAACATCTTATCTACTGGGGACCTCTTAAAGGTCCTGTAGAATGGACTTTAAAGACTGTTCTTGCTCCCTGGTCTTATATGGCCAGTGTTCTTTATCATGATACCTTCTGGTATCCCACACATCAGCATATTATTCATAATATACTGAAAAGCGACTGGGGAAAATTATTTCATAACTGGCAGGAACTTGCCGTAAAACCGGATGATCTGGATACTCCTGGATGGCAATATGTGGGACTCAATCCTCCTGAAGTCAGGCTTCAGGGGCTAAAATTTTTCTTGAAATCACTGAAGATTCTCCTTACCTGTATAAAAGAAGCACCTGAATTTTCCTGGCATACATGCCAGAGATAAAAGAAAAACAGAAGCCCGGTATTGGCCGGGTTTCTGTTCAAATAATCTACCATTCAAATAATCTACCATCTACGAATCTACGAGAAGAACCTGTCATTTCCAACATAGAAGAAGATTAATCAAGCTCATCTTCTTCGTTTATCCATTTAAGCTCCAGATTATCTATATCATGTAATGTTTTATTACTTCCCTGTCTTGCTCTGTCCAGCTTTGATACTACAGTACTGCATATTTTACCTGCAGGAATCTGTTCTTTTATAGCTTCAGGTATAAAGTCCCTGAATATATTGGAATAAACTTCTTCGGGAGCTATCCAGTCATGGCCTACCTGATATATGTCTATAATATTATCGGCTATTTCTTCTGCTTCAATTGTTGAAAAATTACCCAGATCAAATGTCATAGACTCAAGTTCTTTCAGTGAAGCATTTTTATCCATAAATTCTATAGGAATATCAATAAGTTGAGCAATATTAGAAAACCCTTCTTCTTCTGTTATATTCCCTTCAGGTTTCAATAATTTATAAAAATCAGGAGAGGCCGAATAGAGGATATATATATGAGGAAATCTGATAAGCCTGTTTCTTATATATGAAAGATTCCTGAAGGATTCCATTGTTTTATCCTCTGCTACAGTGGAATTTCTTTCATCTTCATCTATAAGTATTATAATACCTTTATATCCGAGATGATTAATCATCTTACAGACTTCTCCCATATACTCAATGGCATTGTTTCTTTCCACTCTTGTTCCTATACCTACTGTTCTGATTTCACGGAGAAGAACTTTTGCTCCGGCAAACCATTTTGTTACAAGATCAAGATTTGGAGTTATCTCTCCATTACCGTATTTCCATTCATCTCTGCAGACCCTGAGGGCACATTGAATATCATTTTTTAACAGATGAAATTCTTTCGGAACCCTGCATGTAGGATAGCCACATGTAAAAGGTCTCATACCATGACAGCAATAGGAATAGTTTTTAGAGTCTGCTTCTTTTGCCCATTTATGGAGAAGATGATCCAGGGCGGAACTTTTGCGGAATTTGTTAAGTCTCAAATTTTTTATAAATTTCTTGTATATTTTTTCTATCTTATTCAGTGTTGCCTCATTATGAGACAGATTAATAGAAGTGACGACAAAGTCTTTATAAAAAGCTTTTTCTCTGAGTATACTCATAAAATGAGTTTTACCGTAACCGTGATCTCCTTTGACCATTCGGAACATAGATTCGCCTTTTTCTATTTCTTCCATTTCTTTATCTACCTTTTCAAGCAAATCTTTTCGTCCCACATAATGAGGCTCGCCGTCTGTAATATACGCTTCTTCCCGTCTGATGGCTCTGATTATTTTGATTGCTTTTGATTTACTTATTTTTGTTTTCGACAAATACTGTATCACCTCCGATATATATACATATGTTGCCGAATTTTTATTTTATTCTTCTATAAAAAACACCTCTTTAAATTTCTTTAAAGAAAAATAGAATCCTTCTTGATTTTATATTTAATTTTTAATAAGATATAGAAGCCTTTAGCTGTAAGTATTTTAAATAATTTTTACCTGCTGAGCATGTAATAAAAATTTTTCTGCCGTTAATCGTCACGAGAGCGTATATGCATTATTTATGCTCACCTCAGTACCGAAACAGGTAGAATGGTATACATAAAAAGCTTCTGCCTGGCAGGTTCTGGAGAAGAAAAATTAGTTTTTTATATAGAATTAAAAATTAAATAAGGGAAATGATTTTTCTTCATAAGAGCCTGTAAGGCAGAAGCTGATAAAATGGTTACGAAATTATCTGGAGCGGTAATCAATAATGAAAGGAGGGTTTTTATGAATAACGATAGATATACCAGATTTTTATTGATTATTATTGCTTTACTTCTTACATTAAATCTTATGAAATCATTTATTCAGATTCCTGTTGTTCAGGCAAACGAGTCAGTTACTGACATAGGACGTTATCAAATATCGATATGGTCCGTCCAGGGCAATTCTCAGAGTTTTAATCCCAATGGTTCTTACGGCTATTATATATTTGATACGAAAACAGGTAAAATACTTGACGAAAGAAGAAATAATCTTTAAGAATGTCTTCTTATGTTTCCAGTGCCGGCCAGGGGATTTTGATTATGTAAATTTATTTTGTCTAGTTTTTTTATGTTACTAATTTTAGTATATAATGAATTAAGAAAGATTATTTTATTGAAATTACATATTATA
>JBEHWP010000393.1:0-6239 GCA_040217665.1 Vulcanimicrobiota bacterium | reverse complement strand
AAGGTAGTTCTTGTCAGCAACACACAGGGTTGTTTAAAAGAAAATACCTTGATGAAATTAAAAAAATACGGTATTAATTACGATATATGCCTGGTGAGAGAAGGCCTTTATGAAAAGGATAGCAATAAATTATTGAGAATGAAAGACATTGAAGAAGGTAATATAAAAAATCCTGAATATGAACATATACCTCCCCACCATATTATTATGAAAATAGGTGATTCTGGCCATGATCTCTATGATATAAAAAAATATACATTTAAAGATGTAAAAGATAGAATCGGCAGGGATCTTATAATAATACCCAATCCTATGTACGGGAACTGGTCTGATAGTCCTGAAGCATATATAGAAGCGAAAAATAATGATACTATACCTGTAACAGTTGAAGAAGGCAAAGAATTTACCATAACACTGGATTCAAATCCTTCTACAGGCTATAAATGGGAATTAAATGGAATAGATGAAACAAAGGTTGCCTTCATATCCTGCAAGTATGCAAAAGCAGATAATCTTCTTCCAGGATCAGGAGGGAAAGAAATATGGACACTTAAAGCTCTGAAAAAAGGAAAAACTGTTATTTCTTTTAAATATGCCAGACCATGGGAAAAAGACGAATTTTCATCTGAAGAGAAATCTTTTTTTATTCTTATAAAGTAGTGAGTCGTGAGGCGTGAGGCGTGAACAGGCGTACCCTGCGCGTCACGCGTTACGCATCACACATTTACGAAAATACCTGGCATTTTCGACCAGATCGTTGCTTTGCCTGAACATGCCTCCCCCTATAAGATAAATCACATCACTTCCGTAAAATTGAGTCATATCAGGTATATTTTCAAAAGTCATGCCCCCTCCGGGACAGGGGAATATAGATTTTATATGGCCCATAGGGACAGAACAGCCCAGAAGAATTTCTTTACATGATCCTTTTGAGAAAGAGAACCGTCCGCCGAAATTAGGATAAATCGTGGCATCTGCACCTGCAAGTCTGGCAATCTGGCCGAAGAGGGCATAATGAGAAATTCCGCTTTCACTCAGTACAAAACTTCCCTGAAAGGCAGGATGATTTATTACAGGAAGTAAAAATCTATCATCATCTGCAAGATCTTTCATTGTGTCAAAACCTGTAAGGCCGGGAGAAATAAGAATAGCACCGGCACCTGCTTCTCTGGCGAATGTTACTCTTTTGTAAAGTTCTTTTAACGGAGCAGTTACATTCGGCACATACATAGATTTATAACCTGTTTCCCTGTTTGCTTTTTCCACAGCTGTTGCACACAATGTCACTCTTTCTTCAAAGGGAGCAAAGGGCTGATTGGTAAGACCATGATCGTCTTTTATAATATCAATTCCTCCCAGGGCAAATTGATATGCAAGAGAAGCCAGACCATCTGAGGAAAGTCCGACTGGCTTAAGAGCAGTGCATAGTAGAGGTCTCTTATCTACGGCAAGTAATTTTCTGAGTCCTGCCACACCGAATCCCGGCCCTTTAAAGATCTCAAGCAACCTGTCAGGAATATTAAATGATTCTACATATATGCCGGGCTTCATACTGATATTTCCGAACAGTACATTCAGAAACTGTGTAAATTCAAATGACGTTGTTTCTAAAGGATAGGCTATGACTGCTTTATATATGTCATACTTTCCAGAGACTTCTTCTGTAGCATATCTGTCAAAAGATATTATTTTTCCCGTAATATTATCTCTAAAATATTCTGTCAGAAGATCTTCAGGAAATTCAACGGTCTGTTCCAGACATATATCTTTTGCTTTAGCCATTGCAGACTCTTCGTCCCCTGTCAGTCTGTATGTGACAGAAAAATATTCTCCCGACACATGATAATCAGATATTTTATTAAAGATATCCATAATTAAAATGCCTCTGCTTTCGCTTTACAGTGTAAAAAATTTCCATAATTACTGACCTGAGCATAAGTATATAATAAAAAGGTTCTTCCCGTCACGCGTTACGCGTTACGCGTCACGAGAGCATAAAAGATTTCCGTCAATTAAAGTGCTTCTGCTTTCGCTTTGCTGTGTAAAGGAGCTACGTATACTTCCTTTAAATCTTCTTCTGTTATGCCAAAAGACGTATTGAAGATTTTTTCCACTGTATTTATAAGGGCCATTGCATCTATTTCATATTCTCTCATAAGGTAGGTTTTACTCGCCCCGTGGGCAAAGGTATCTTTAAGACCAATCCTTACAAGTTTCTTCCCTGTTCCCTCTTCCGCCATTTTTTCTGCTATAATGGTTCCCAGGCCGCCAATAATTGTATGATTTTCCATAGTAATCACACAGTGCTTCGTATTTTCTATGGCCTCAAGAACAGACATGTCATTGAATGGTTTAAGAGTGGAAATATGCATATGCTGAACAGAGATACCATGTTTCTTTAAAACCTCTGTTGCCCTCATGGCTTCTTCAGTACATATGCCGCTCGAAAGAACTGTAATATCATTGCCCGTAGAAATAGTTCTCGCCTGTCCGAAAATCATGGGACTGTCAAAAATACGGGGAATCTCTCCTCTTAACATTCTTATATAAACAGGCCCCTTTACGGCATGGGCAACGTCCAGTACAGATAATACATCTGAAGCATCTCCGCACTCCAGAACGGTCATATTCGGAAGTGATCTCATAACGGAAATATCTTCTATTGCCTGATGAGTTGCTCCTCCGGGAGTCATTATACCGGGTAAAAAGCCGAACATTCTTACAGGAAGATTGGGGTATGCCACAGACATAGCAATCTGATCATAGGCCCTTCTGTAAAGAAATACAGCGAATGTATGGACAAAAGGCGAAAATCCTTCCCGTGCCATACCGCCGGCAAAACTCATCATATTCTGTTCCGCTATACCCATGGAAAAGAACCTGTCAGGGTAAGTATCACGAAAGAGATCTATTTCCGTAGAAGACGTAAGATCTGCCGAAAGAACTATGACTTGGGGCCTTAATTTCGCCCATTTTACAAGATTTTTTGCATGAACTCTGGAAAGTATTTCCATTGATACGTGATGAATAATGCGTGATGCGTGATGCGTGATGCGTAATGCGTGATGCGTGTGTTCACCGGTACCGGGCAAACACAGTGGTTCACCCCTATTCTTCACGCTTCACTCTTCACTTTTCACGACTCACGACTCACGACTCACGCCCCACCTCCCTCTGCATTTCCATAAGAAAATCTCTGTATTCTTTTCTTTCTTCTTCACTGTTAAATCTCAGATAATGAAATTTCGGATATCTTGCTTTTAATAAGGTAATATCTTTACAGGGACAGGTATCACAGAGTATTACCAGAGGTTTTTCTTTATGATTAATCTCTTCACATGACAGAAGTTCTTCTATATTATGACCGTCTATACGACAGACCTTCATGCCAAAGGCTTCCAGCCTCTGTTCAAGTGGTTCGATATTCATTACGGAGGTCATTTTTCCGTCACATTGAAATCCGTTTATATCCACATATATAATAATATTATCCAGTTTATAAAAAGCCATGGTCTGAAGTGCTTCCCATACCTGTCCTATCTGAAATTCTCCGTCTGACATAAATATAAAGTTTCTCCCTTTTTCTTCGTGAAGTTTTCTTGCCAGGGCAATACCTGCAGACTGGCTTATTCCCTGCCCCAGGGAACCGCTCATTACTTCCATCCCGGGAGAATGTTCTGCCCCTATCATTTCTACGACACTGCCGTCTTTATTAAAATGGTCAAGACCATCAGGAGACATTCTGCCTGTTTCAATGAGTGTAGCATAGAGAACAAGAGAATACTGGGAAGGAGAAAGGAAGAAACGATCCAGATCTTTATCCTTAGGGCCATTATAAATGGCTCCAGTAAAGTACCCCTGGTTATCCGGTCCCGGCACTCCCGGGAAAAAAGAAGGTCTAAGAGGATGCTGGACAGAGCCTGAATTCATAACCTTCAGGTAAAGGGTTGCCAGAATTTCTGCAGACGAACAGGCCTGGCTCAGGTAACCTCCGTTATTTTTTACCGTATGTTCAAGGACACGGTATCTTATAGAGGCCGCTGTTTTTTTTATGTATTCCAGGTCTTTACTCACTATATATGTCCTTTACCTCTATGAATTCTACCGGTGCACCGTCAGAAACTATAAATGCAATTCTTAACCATTCGGAAGGGCTGTTCAGTTCTATGATGATATTCCATTATATAGAAATCTTTCCCATAACACATTTATAGATTTGAGAGTTGAATTCTAATTCTATCATATCAATAAAAATCCTTCTGACTTACAGTGAATAAAATATATTGCTCTGATCGGCCGGTATTAAACTAAAAATTTCTCACAAAAATATTTACAAAAATAAAGCATGTAGTGATATAAATATTTGAGAGGCATTAAAAGATATAGTTTTAGAATATTTGGAACATGTCTGGAACTTTTTTGCCACATGTAATATATATTATATTTCTTTATAGAAACAATAAATTTGAAAGAAATTATAGTTTATATGAGAATAGTCACCTGTGGCGAGAGGAATAACTTCGGCCATGCCTGTTAGTTTCATAAAAATCCATAATTAATGAGTGAATAGTGAGTGGTGAATAGTGAATGGAAAAATCCACTTATACTCACTACTCACCATTCACTACTCACTTAAATTCTAATAAGTTATAACATACACTATAATAAGTTTATGAGGAGGTGATTAAACATGGGAAATACTATAGGTTCAAGTTCATCACCATCAAAGCCGCAAACGACAAGCGGGAACAATACTTCCACCAGACAGGGAGTTAAGCAGCAAGAAAGTCCGAATAAATCTGTACCGTCAACAAATACACAGGATAAAACAGATATAAGTCAGGATGGAAAATTTTATGCCACAACAGGAGAAGGCAACGTGGATATGGGTGATACCTATATGGCCATAAATGCAGAAGCAATCAGACCTGTTCATATATCTGAAGACGGAGCAACTCAGGTAAATGCCTTTGTAGGAACGGACAATTTTGGAGGGTATCAGAGCGATGATGATGGTTTTAAAGCAGGAGTAGAATCTTCATCAGGTGCAGGCGTTACATATGAAATAGCAGATCAGAATACAGGAATAAAAACGGTGTTAAACGGTGAAGGCGGTATTACCAGTGGTGTAACGGTTGACAGACATAGCAGTATTACAATGACTGAAGACAGTATGTCATTTTATTTCAGTGATATAGCAAATGCTTCAACAGCAGCTTACCTGCAGGCATCAGGTCTTATAAGTACACTGAACGGAAGCGGTATTGAATTCACAGGAGGGGTCAGTGCCGGCTTCGGTGAATATTCACAAAGAACTATGGGACTTTCTATGTCACCGGAAGATATTAAAGCAGAACTGGGACTCAATTACGGTATTGGCTATGGGTCTGTCAAAATCACAATAGATCTTGACGACCTCCCAATGGTTCAGAACCAGATTGGCAATATCTTCGGCATTGATAATTTCAGTGAAATAACAGGTAATCTCTCCAATGCCCTTGCTACAGGCACAGATTTTCTTGCCGGTGCAGGCAATGGTATGTGTGATACCATAGGTAATGTGGCAGGCAACCTTGCGTCATTTTTCTCTAATAGAGGGTGAATTTATATCATATATTCCGAGCAATCTATAAAACAGGAGCAGTCCGGAAAGAAAGACTTCCGTGGATGCTCCTGCTGTTTTATAGATAAAATCTATTACCGGCAGAGTGGCGGACAGGTAGGTCCTCCGTTATATTGAGTCGGATAACAATTCTGTGTAAATATACCGCCACCACCTGCTACAGCAAGTAATTCATCTTCTGTTATTTCGGACATTTTATTTTCAGACGGATTGGAAGGTATCAGAAGATACTGTAACTTCGGGTTTGCCACTACTACTTTTAATTCGGCATCTGCAGGTATATCTATATTAAACTCTTTTTTAAGCACACCTTTCGGATCTTTTACAAGGTTTTCTTTAAAATGTTCATCTTCCCAGGCTTTTTTTATTATTTCTCCATATATTTTTTGCATATCTGACATAAAAAACAACCTCCTTAATAGACATTCAAATTATTATAAATTAACGAAATCTATCCTCCTTTCTCTCTTTATAATGAGCAGTGAAAAGAACAGGACATCAGTCACTATTCATTGTTCACGTTTCACTCCCTCTTAATTATAGATTGTTATGAAACCAGATATAATCTATAATATAAAACTTCTATAAAAAATTAAAATAATCCTTCTTTCTGTAT
>JBEHWP010000392.1:0-6253 GCA_040217665.1 Vulcanimicrobiota bacterium | reverse complement strand
TCGCGTCACGCGTTACGCGTCACGCGTCATGAAATCTTTAAAGAATAATGGTGATTGAATTATGATATACTGTCTGAGTTGTTGCAATAAAAATGATGATAAAGCAAAAATATGTGCTTCCTGCTCTTCCAATCTGGAATTCTGTCCGAGGGATAAAATAAAAAAAGAGATAATACTCGGCGACAGATATAAATTAATATCACCTCTTCAAAAGGGAGGTATGGGCGAATTATACGCAGCCCTTGATAAAAGGCTTAACTGTATCTGTGCCGTAAAGCTCCTTTATTTCGATTCACTGTCAGATGAGGAAAAAGATTACAGAATAGCAAGATTTAAGTCTGAAGTAGAAATTCTTGCGAGATTACGCCATCCGGCATTACCTCATGTACTTGATTATTTTCTTGAAGACGATAAATATTATCTTATTATGGATTATATTCCCGGCAATGATCTGCTCACCATAATGGAAAAAGAAAGAAAAAGATCTCTCGAAGAAGACAGAGTTATTAACTGGTCTCTGACTTTATGTGATGTTCTGGATTATCTTCACAATAACAAACCACAGATTATATACAGGGATTTAAAACCTGATAATGTAATGCTCAGATCCAGAGATAATCAAATAATTCTTATAGATTTTGGCACTGCAAAAACAACAGACAGAGTGACAAGACGCCAGACAGCTATAGGAACGGTAGGTTATGCACCGCCTGAACAGTATTCAGGCATACAGGATGTTAGAAGTGATATTTATGCTCTGGGAGCCACTATTTATCATCTTGTAAGCGGTACTATGCCTGTAATGCCCTTTGAATTCAAGCCAGTAAGAAGGGTAAATTCATCTGTCTCTACCAGACTCGAAGGGATATTGATAAAAGCCCTTCAAAAAGAAGTGGAAGATAGATATCAGAGTGCGAAAGAATTCAAGAGGGATCTTATGTCGGTAATTTCTATGGAAGAAGAAAAGCCTGCTGTCATAAAACTGCCACCGGCTGAAAAAGAAGAAAAATGGGATCTTCTCGGAAGAATAAAAAAGAATATTGTAGATTCTTTGAATAAATTAAAGAGAGAATTTTATACTCATAAGAAGATAAGGGTTTTTCTCGTTGAAAGTTCGGCCACACAGAGTCTTTCCTGCAGAAAAGCTATTGAAAACTCTGTTGATATAGAAGTAATAGAATCTGCTGCAACAGGTGAAGAATGTCTTGGAAAACTTAATAAATCCCGTGAGAAACCTGATGTAATATTAATGGATATAGCAGTATCGGATAAAAGCAGTATTGATATAATAAGTAAGATAAAAGGTACCATGCCGTCTGCCAGAATAATAGTACTCAGTTCCCAGGACCTTGACAGAGATACCGTATTGAATTCTCTTAAAGCAGGAGTGGCAGGTTATGTTCTGAAAAAGGAAGGCCATGAAAATATACTGGAAAGTATAAGGAAGGCAGCTCAGGGCGGTACCCCTATAGAATCCGAAGTCGTTACATATCTCCTTGATGAATTTGTAAATAAAACGAGAGAACCCAAAGATGCAGAGCTGACAGGCTTTGACGGATTTGAACTGGAAATACTGGATATGTTTGATTTACTTGTTGAATTCTGTTCCTGCGAGGTTACAGGAAAACTATCCATTAAATCTCCTCTTGAAGACGGCGATATATATGTGGAGAACGGTAATATAACCCACTGTGTTTACGGCCAGATTACAGGTGAAGAAGCTTTCTATCAGTCGGTAAACTGGGTTATTGGAAAAGGAAGATTTTATGCAACAGAAACACCTGATAAGAGAACAATAAAGACTCCAACAGATGAACTTCTTACAGAAGTTCTGAAAAGAAGGGAACAGTTTGTAAAGATAAGAGAAGTGGTAAAATCACTCGATGATATCTTTAAGGTTCAGTTATCTAACTCTGCTATAGTTACAGTACAGTCGGAATATTTATATATACTGTTTCATCTGGATGAAAAGAAAACTGTAAGAGATGTCATGAAAGGAACCGGTAAGACCTATTTTGATGTAGGAAAAGCAATCTATGAACTGGCTGCTGCCGGTATGGTACAGAAAGTTAAGCAATAGCTTTATAACAGAAAGGGTGGTTGTATGTCAGATAATACGAGAATATTACAGATTATTTTTCTTATTATCATTAATATTCCTATCTTTTTATTGATAGGGAGAATTTTTTTCAGTAACTGGGAAGGCTTTTTAAAAGCTATCTGGTTCTGGGCCAAACCTGATCTTATGTCAATGTTTGACGGTACTTACTGGGAAGACAACTGGAATGAACTGCTACTTTTTTTATTCGTTCTGGTCTGTGGTTTCCTTGTCTATGGTGAGTATTATGTAATAGTCAACTATATTGCAAAATAAGGGGTTGTAAAAAAATAATCATATCATATTTACAATCGTAACGCGTAACGCGTGACGGGAGGACGATAACCATAATTTGCCAGAGTTATTTTCTTACAGTTCCTGATGGTATAACAAGGTAATAACATTGAATTTTTTCAGGATTATTTCTATAATATTTATAATTTTTTTCCTCTTATCTTCAGAAATAAAACATGCCGGTGGAAAGACATTGGAAAAAGCTCTCTGGGTATGGAATACATCTGAAATTCTTGATAGTTCGTCTGAAAGAGAGGATTTTTTATCCTTTCTCTCTCATGAGGAAATTACATGTATATTTTTGCAGATACCGGGAGATTTTGATGCAAAAGCCGATAAACTTCGCAGGCTTGTTTCAGATCTTTCTTATATAAATGTAAAAGTCTATGCCCTGGACGGAAGTAAGGATTACGCTCTTCCTGAGAACCATTGTTCAGTTCTGAAAACAGTAGATGAAATAATTCACTATAATGAGCAGTCAGAAACTTGCGAGAAATTTTATGGTATTCAATATGATATAGAACCATATCTTTTACCGGAGTTTAAAACACATAAACAGGGATGGATTTTAGAAAATTATATTGGACTTCTCAAGAACATATCAGACAAAACCTCCGGGAAAGGTCTTTCCTTCAGTGTAGCCATACCTTTCTGGTTTGATTCTCCTGAACAATATACAAAACAGATAAGAACTGTGACGATTGACGGAGTCAAAAAGTCTCTTATAGAGGGAATAATAGATGTGACGGATAATATTGCTATTATGGATTACAGGACTGTAGCAGATGGGAATAATGGAATTATAGCACTTGCTCGGAATGAACTGGCCTATGCTTCTTTAAAAAATAAAGAAGTTTTTATAGGACTTGAAACAAAACCTCTCTCCGATGAGAATCTCAGCTTTGCCACTATTGGACTGACGGGGTTGAAATCAGTCATGGAAGAAGTAAAAAAGAAATTAATGGACTATAATTCCTTTTCAGGCTTTGCAATACATGAATACAGGAGCTATAAAAACCTTGTGAAGAAAGAGAATTTTTAATAGGAATAGTCCCGGTTATATTTATATGAAAATGATGAAGTCTTATGCTTCACTATTTGTTAATTTTTATATCTGCTTGTGACCGCTCCGGTCATGGCTGTTAGAGAAATAAAGAACAGGAAATTTCCGGGGAATACCTATTGACTATTTTTAAAAAAAATATATACTTAAAATTCCATTGGAATTTTGCTTTACACAAGAGATACGTTACAGGAATCAACTATGTCTTCATTGATTTTTACTCTTAAGCTCTATATAATGTGATCAGATACAGGGAAATATTATGGACTTAAAAAAACTCGGTTCCAGAATAAAAACAACCCGTGAGAAAAGAAGATTGAAACAAACAGATATTGCAGGCTCTTTACAGATAAGTGCCCAGGCCGTGTCAAAATGGGAAAGAGGAGATAATGCCCCTGATATTTCTGTTCTGGTAGAACTGTCCAGACTGCTCGGTGTAAGTGTTGAATGGCTTCTGGGAGGAACTATGGCGGAAACAGACACCTTTAATGCCACTGTATTCTGTACAGGTCTTAACGGTTTTGCCTGTAAGGCTACTTTAATGGCACCGAAGGAACTTGCTTTATGGATGAATACTATTCATTATACTGTAACTGAAGCAGTAAAGAGATTTGACGGAGTTCCGGTGAAATATATAGGAGACGGTTTTCTCGGATTTTTTACTGGCATAAATCATGAAGTGAGAGCTCTGGAAGCAGCCAAAGAGAGCAGAAGATTGCTTGATATGCATGAACTGATAATTACTCTACATAAAGGCGATATTTTTCTCGGTCTTATGGGGCATCCTGATTATGAAAGACCTGATATACTTGGTGAACCTGTTAATACGACTTTTCTTGTCATGCCATGGGTGGCGGAAAACTGTAAAACAGGTATAGGCCTTACAGATACTGTGATGAATGAACTGTCAGAAAGGGAAGAGTTTATCAATTGTGGTGAGATTTTTATCTCACATAATGAAAAGCCCGTAATTATTTACGAGCCTTTTATAAAAAAATTTTAGTACAGGTGATTGGAGCAGACCTGTCACGCGTCACCCGTTACGCGTCACAATTCTCATATATTATTTAAGAGGAGGTCTTAATATGGTTAAGACAGATTATTATGTAAAAGATATTAACCTGGCAGATTTCGGCAGAAAGGAAATGATTATTGCCGAACATGAAATGCCAGGACTTATGGAGACAAGAAAGAAATACGGCCCGCAGAAACCTCTAAAAGGTGCCCGTATTATGGGAAGCCTTCATATGACGATTCAAACAGCAGTTCTTATTGAAACACTGGTTGAGCTTGGAGCTGATGTAAGATGGGCGTCATGCAATATATTTTCCACACAGGATCATGCCGCTGCTGCTATAGCAAAAGCAGGTGTACCTGTGTTTGCCTATAAAGGTGAAACACTGGAAGAATACTGGCATTTTACTAAAAAAGCTCTTACATGGCCTGACGGTAAAGGACCCAATCTTATCGTAGACGACGGCGGAGACGCCACATTAATTATTCATAAGGGATATTACGGAGAAGAAAATCCGGAACTTTTGAATGAAAAAGTTGATAATAAAGAACTTGCTATTGTATATTCCGTCCTCCGTGAAAGCCTTAAAGAAGACCCTCAGTTCTTTCATCGTCTTGTAGCAGATTGTAAAGGTGTATCTGAAGAAACAACAACAGGTGTGAATAGACTTTATCAGATGATGGAAAAAGGAGAATTACTCTTTCCTGCCATAAATGTAAATGATGCTATTACAAAAAATAAGTTTGATAATATTTACGGATGTCGAGAATCTCTTGTAGATGCTATTAAACGTGCTACTGATGTAATGATTTCCGGTAAAATTGCTATGGTATGCGGTTATGGTAATGTAGGAAAAGGTTCGGCAGAATCCCTTGCAGGTCAGAAGGCACAGGTAATAGTAAGTGAGGTTGATCCAATATGTGCATTACAGGCTCTTATGAGCGGTTATAGGGTTCTTACAGTGGAAGATGTTCTTCCTGTTGCAGATATTTATGTAACTGCTACAGGAAGCTGTAATGTCATTACTGCAGAACATATGTCAAAAATGAAAGATCAGGCTATAGTCTGTAATATAGGGCATTTTGATAATGAAATAGAGATGGACAAACTTCAGGCATGGCCTGGCATAAAGCAAGAAAATATAAAACCGCAGGTAGATAAATATATCTTCCCTGACGGACACTGTATATATGTACTTGCAGAAGGCCGTCTTGTAAATCTCGGATGTGCTACAGGACATCCCAGTTTTGTAATGTCCAGCAGTTTTACAAATCAGGTTCTGGCACAGATTGATCTCTGGACTAACAGGCGCAAGACAGATGTTTACAGGCTTGATAAAAAACTGGATGAAGAAGTAGCAAGACTTCATCTGGGTAAACTGGGAGCACATCTGACATTACTTACACAGAAACAGGCAGATTATATAGGCGTATTTCCTGAAGGGCCGTTTAAGCCAGATCATTACTGCTATTAAGGTATACGTAATGCGTAATGCTTAATGCGTAATGCGTAAGATTAAACTTCTATACATTAATAAATTTTTCACAGACCTGACAAGGGGCCTGTGAAAAATTTTTATGGGTAATTTTTTGTTCAAAGACATAAGTGTATTATAATTTATTAGAATTTAAGTGGTCGTGACGCTTAAATCGTGACAGTTTTATATCTATGTGCATCACGCATCACGATTTTAATTATTTATGAAATTAACTATAATATATCATTGAAAAGTGTTAGAATGTAAATGGAATTAAAATTCAGGAAAAGAGAAACACACCATGGA
>JBEHWP010000391.1:0-6264 GCA_040217665.1 Vulcanimicrobiota bacterium | reverse complement strand
GCATAAATAATGCATAAAGTAGCAATAATTCTTCTGCTGATATTTATGTTAATTATTTCTTCCCCTGTCAGATCCTCCGCAAAAGCACCTGACAGGATAATTTCTATAAACTCCCGGAATAGTAATATTTATTTTTATGGTGTTAGAGGGAAATCTTTAGTGATTTTATCTGATAAGGAAGATGGGATTGAACATCCGGCAGGAGATGGGAAAATAAATGATCCTCCCCGGGAAGATAAAGAAGAATCAGAAAAATATGAAGACACGCCTTTAAGCTATTCAGATACACTCCTTCATGATAGATTTCAGTATCAAATAGATACTATGATTACTACCTACAATAATGATAAACCTGCAAAGATATCAATGCCCTTTCTACTCCGTTTTACCCTGGCAGACAGGTGGGAATTGAGAATTTACAGTAATTTTCTGGAATATAAAAGCCCTTATACGGGAATTGATGATATTACCGTAGCTTTAAAATGGAATTTTTTACGTATAAGAAAAGTATCTATGGCAGTAACGGCAGGCATGAAATGCCCTTCCGGAACAGAACATTTCTCCGATGACGCTTTTCTCGGAACCCTTTCCTGTTCCCTTGATTGGAAATTGACTGACGATTTTGATGTTTCCCTGAGAGGCAGCTGGACAAATAAAGTCGACTATGCCTCAGATGATACCAGTGACGATGAATATTATCAGGAAGGAAAGTCTGCTATAAAACTGGGATATAAATTAAATGAAAAGAACTATATTTATGTAGATATGGGAAGAGAATTTCCCGATCAAAGCAATGTTGATTTCAGTTTTCTTACCATAGGAGTCGGATATACCAGAGAATTAAATAAAGATACACAGTTGGTTTTAAAAATAACAAAAGGTATGACAGATGCTGATAAAAACTGGATTATAAACGCCGGTTTCAATTATAAAATGTAGGTGATTTGTCACTGTTATGTCCGAACCCTCCCCCTCCCGGTGTTTCAATTACAAACATATCTCCTTTATTGACTCTGATTTTTTCAGTGCCTGACATCTCAATAAGAGATCCGTCCGATTTTTCTAGATAATTCTTACCGCATTTCCCCGGTTTCCCTCCTTCCATGCCGAAAGGCGGGATTTTCCTCCTGTTCGCAAGTATTGCTGCAGTCATATCTTCTCTGAATTTTATTTTCCTTACAACTCCGTCTCCGCCTCTGTGTTTTCCTTTTCCTCCCGAATTATTTCTTATGGAAAATTCTTCTAAAATAACAGGGTAACGCAGTTCCAGAACTTCCGGGTCAGTAAGTCTGGTATTAGTCATATGTGTATGAACTGCAGATGTGCCGTCGAAATCAGGCCCTGCCCCCGAACCTCCGCAGATTGTTTCATAATACTGATATCTGTCGTTACCGAAGGTAAAATTATTCATAGTACCCTGTGATGCCGCCATGACTCCGAGAGCGCCGTACAGAGCGTCTGTTATACATTGAGATGTTTCTACATTGCCTGCCACCACTGCTGCAGGATGGACAGGGTTTAACATGGAGCCGGGAGGTATAATGACAGTAACCGGCTTTAATACGCCATGATTCATGGGAATTTCATCGTCAATAAGGGTGCGGAGCACATAAAGAACTGCTGCCATACACACGGAAGAAGGAGCATTGAAGTTATTCTGTCTCTGAGATGATGTTCCCGTAAAATCTATTACGGCATGTTTCAGGATTTTATCAATTTTTATCTTTACATGTATTACGCTTCCGTCATCCATTTCATAGGAAAAATCTCCGTCTTTCAGTTTCATGAGCATTTTTTTTATAGTTGCCTCCGCATTATCCTGAACATGTTTCATATAGGCATGAACTACCGGCAGGCTGTAGTGAGAAATCATTTTTCGAAGTTCGTGAACACCTTTCTCGTTTGCTGCAATCTGTGCTTTTATGTCTGCTATGTTTTGAGACTTATTTCTTGCAGGATATGGGCCGGAAGAGAGTAATTTCATAAATTCCTTTTCTCTGAAAATACCTCTGTGAACAAGAAGAAAATTGTCTATTAAAATGCCTTCTTCTTCGATTGTTTTACTGTCAGGCGGCATAGAGCCCGGTGTTATGCCTCCTATATCGGCATGATGACCTCTGCTTGCTACGAAAAAGATGATTTTTTCTCCTCTGTCGTCAAAAACAGGTGTTATTACTGTTATATCAGGTAAATGGGTGCCTCCGTTATAGGGATTGTTGAGCACATAAACATCACCGGCACTCATTGTATTGCCTCTCTCTCTTATAACCGTTCTTACACTTTCTCCCATAGAACCCAGGTGCACCGGTATATGAGGCGCATTTGCCACCAGATATCCTGAACTGTCAAAGATGGCACAGGAAAAATCAAGACGTTCTTTTATATTTACCGAATATGCCGTGTTGCACAGTGCCACTCCCATCTGTTCCGCCACAGACATAAAGAGATTGTTGAAAATTTCCAGCATAACAGGATCAATTTTATCTGATGTCATTGAGACAGATTTCGGCACCACTCTTGTTAAAATCATATGGTTTCTTTCTGTTATCTCTGCTTCCCATCCCGGTTCTACAACAGTTGTGGCATTCGGGTCCGTAATAATTACAGGCCCTTTTATGTTCATTCCCGGTTTCAGGCATGTTCTTTCATAGACAGGTGCTCTGTGGTATTTTCCTTCTGTATAGATATCTGCGATTGCATCAGGTTCAGGCAATTCTGTAATCAGTGCTTCAGGTAACAAAGGATCATCTATTTTTTCCATTGAACCTTCTGCTTCCACTGATATAGAATCAACAATGAGATTTTTTTCCATAATAAATCCGTAATGCTGTCTGTGTATATCCTGAAATGCTTCAGCTATGGTCTTAACATCGAATCCTCTTTCGTAAGATATTGTGAGCGGTCTGTCTGTCCCGTCATATTTAAGATTAAGTCTCTCGTAAATATGTTCTTCTGCAACGTCCTGTTTTCTCATTTCCATGAGTGCTTCATCTCTCAGCTTCTGTAATTCTCTGTCAATAATGGAAAGTGATTCACCGGACAGAAGGACTTCCAGGGATTTTTCTTTTATTACCCTTATGTCTGCAAGACCCATACCAAAGGCAGACAGCACGCCTGCCAGAGGGTGTATGAAAATCTGCTTCATTCCGAGTGTATCGGCTACTTTGCAGGCATGCTGCCCTCCTGCGCCTCCGAAGCAGCAGAGCACATATTCCGTAGTATCATAACCACGCTGAACAGAAATCTCTTTTATGGCATTTGCCATATTTTCAACTGCAATTTTAATGAAACCTTCTGCTATTTCTTCAGGATTTTTGTTCCCTCCGGTCGCACTGTTTATTTCTTCTGTAATTACGCGGAATTTTTCTTTTACTATATCTTTATCTACTGGTTCTCTGCCTGAAGATCCAAAAACGTCCGGGAAAAAATCGGTCTGTATATTCCCCAGAAGAACATTTGCATCTGTTACGCACAGCGGGCCTCCCATACGGTAACAGGCAGGGCCGGGATTTGCTCCGGCACTTTCAGGGCCCACTCTTAATCTTGTGCCGTCAAAGGTGAGTATTGAACCTCCTCCTGCAGCCACTGTATGGATCTTCATCATAGGCGCTCTCATCCTCACTCCTGCTACAGGGGTTTCAAAGGATCTTTCATACTGTCCGTTATAAAGAGCCACATCTGTAGAGGTTCCTCCCATATCGAAACTTATAATCTTCGTAAAACCTGCCATGACCGATGTGCTTACCGCTCCTACAATACCTCCTGCAGGGCCTGAAAGAATGGCATCTTTGCCTGAAAACAGATTCCCCTCTATAAGTCCGCCGTTTGATTGCATGAACATAAGTTTTACCGAAGGATTCTGTAATTCTGAAGATACTTCATTAATATAAACTTTTAAAACAGGTGATACATAGGCATCTACAACTGTCGTATCACCGCGGCTTACAATTTTTATGAGAGGATTTAATTTATGGGATACGGAAATCTGTCTGTAGCCGATGGAATTGGCTATAGAAGCAATTTTATCTTCATGAACAGGATGGCGGTAGCCATGAAGCAATACTATGGCACAGGAAGTTATGCCTTTTTTATATATGTTTTTTAAATCAGAAAAAACCCTGTCTTCATCAAGTTCTTTTAATATTTTTCCATCAGCGCTTATTCTTTCATCTATTTCAACTACTTCTTCATAAAGCATCTCCGGTAATATGATGTGTTTCTCAAACAGAGCCGGCCGGTTTTGATAGCCGATGCGCAGAGCGTGACGAAATCCTTTCGTAATAAAGAGAACCACTCTTTCTCCTTTTCTTTCAAGAAGAGCATTTGTGGCAACAGTGGTGCCCATTTTCACAGAACCAATTATATCGGGAATGGTTTCTTCTTTTTTTAGTCCCAGAATATCTCTTATACCCTGTATGGCTGCATCTCTGTAATGTAATCTGTTTTCAGAAAGAAGTTTGTGAGTAATAATGGTTCCGTCCGGATTTTTTGCCACAATATCCGTAAAGGTTCCGCCTCTGTCGATACAGAAGTTCCATTTATGGTTGTTCATTTTTTTGTCTTTCATAATAGTCTCCATTTATATGAAAATCGTGACGTGTAAAGGGTGGTTCGTAATGCGTGATGCGTGTTTTCACCGGTACCGGGCGAACACAGCGGTTCGGCCCCTGCGACTCACTTTTCACCTTTCACCTTTCACTACCTGCCGGAATAGTGAACGTAAAAACAGTTCCTTTCCCTTCTTTACTGTCTACGTTTATCTCTCCGCCATGAGCGTTAACTATACATTTGCATATGGCAAGGCCCAGACCCGTACATTTTTCTCCTTCTGTCGGAAGTACACTTGTTCTGGATAGTTCACTGAACAGATCTTTCATCTCTTCCGCCGGTATACCCTGACCATTATCACAGACAGATATTTTCAGATGGTTATCTTTATATAATGCGATTATGTTTATCACAGTTCCTGAATGAGAAAATTTTATGGCATTTGTAAGCAAATTGGTCAACACCTGGTTTATTCTATGGGAATCCATAAATATATCAGGTATATTTTCTCCAATTTCCAGAGTAATGTCAATATTTTTTGCTTTACCGAGTATTTTATTCAGTGAATACCAGCCATTTAGATATGAAGAAATACAGGTTTTCTTTTTCTGTAATTTCCATTTTCCTGATTGAATAACGCTCATATCCAGAAGATCATCTATAAGGCAGAGCATGTTCTGACACATTTTATTTATATCTGAAATAATCTCCCCCTGTTCTTCTGTAATATTTCCCAGAAAGCCAAGGTTGAAGAGTTCCAGATAATTTTTCACAACCATTACAGGACTTCTTATATCATGAGCTACAATACCCAGAAATTTGTTTTTCATTTTATTTAACTCGATTATTTCCTGATAAAGCCTTCCTTTTTCTACTATTATAGATATAGAATTAGCTATTTCTGAGAATATATCTGCATGAAGGTCATTGTATGTACAGTCTTCTTTACTGGTAAAGAATAGAAAACCTGACGGTTTCCCGTTGACAATTAAAGGACAGGTAAGATTTGATAGCATGCCTTCTTCCAGCATAAGTTTTGTTGATTTAGAGGACGGGTTGTCTGTGAGATACTTTTTTAAATTGTTTATAATACGTGGTTTTCCTGTATTTATAATATGTTCGAGAGAACTTCCTTTTAACTGTGATTGATAACCCGGTTTAAGCAATATCTTTGATAGTTTTGATTTAACCCATTTTGAAGTGACTGATGACCCCTCAAGGAAAGCTACACCAATTCGTTCATATGGTATTAAAATTTGAAAGGAAGAAAATATATATTCCATTATTTCATCAAGAACCATACCCTGGTTTATTTTTTCAATAATTTTTTTTTGAAGCTTTATTTTTTCATATTCTTTTTCTATATTTTCTGGTTGAACAATAGTTGTATTATTATAATATCTTATATTATTCATTTATTATCACCTCTTTCCATTTATCCTTCACTTTTTATTACTCACTCTTTAAATTCAAATTATTCCATATAAATCCTTCTCTAAAACTCTTCCGATTTTTCAACTTTTCAACCATAATAATCTGTGTTATAATATACAAATTATATATAATAATCCACGCGTTAAGCGTCACGCGTCACGAGTTACGAATTTGGAAGCAGTTTATTGTGTATTGACAGTTATTCTCAGGAAGAACTTGAATAGTTAGAAATTCTTGTAATAGATGATGATGAAAGTATAAGAAAACTGGTATATGAAGTAC
>JBEHWP010000390.1:0-6270 GCA_040217665.1 Vulcanimicrobiota bacterium | reverse complement strand
ATCTTTTGCCAGTTCGGAATCATTCAACAGAGACAGGAGAAAATTATAAATATCATCGTCTCTGAAAGATGTCAGATTTTTTATACCTGATATGATTGCATTTACTTTATCAATATTTCTTACCGAATCCAGAATTTTTCCCTTTCCTGTATACTCTGCGACAAAATCTCCTATAGAGGATAATACTGTTTCATCAAGAGCTTCTATATCATCATAGAGTTTTTCATAAACATATTCTTCCAGCAATGTTTCTCTCCGGCGAAATACAGGTATATGACATATCAACTTACCGTAGTATTTGCCCTGTAATATATCCTTTAAAAAAATCTGGCAGATTATATCTTCAGGAAAAATTTTATAATTTTCTACAGACAGACCGGCAGAAAGTTCTTCAGAGAAATAAAAAGAACCGGCAAGAGGCAGAAGTTCATTATTATCTGCTCCGAAAAAAGAAAACATATAATTAACATTCCTGTCCGTAGTGTTTATAATATCCACCATAAGATTTATTAAAAATCCTGATGTTTTTGCATTTTCCGGAGAATTATTTGAAAATTTATGATTATTATCATAACTGGTAGCAAGTAAAATTGTTTTCTGCGTTTTATTACGGGAAGGAATAAAGAGAATATAATTAATATTGCCATTTACAATGTTATGGCCTGAAGTCAGTTTTTCCACCGGTATCTTCATGGATAATAAAGGTAAATTATAATGTTTTTCTATATAACTCAGGCATTTTTCCAGAAAAAGCTGGCCGAATTTATTTAAATATTTTTCTAAAAATTCAGGAGAAAATTCAATATGCTCGTTTAATGAGTAAAAATCATCTAAAAGATGCAAATTTTTCTTTATATCAGGTGCATTATTTAGAGAAAAATCCAGTAATTCCCTGAAAAAATGGCTATTTTTTATATCATTTTTCAATTTGTACTGTCCATAGAGTTCGGGAATTAAACTATATATGGCCTTTGCATAATCAATCCAGTCAAGGCCCTTTACTTGAGCTAAAAAATATTCTTTTCCCTCCTGAGGCAGTTCTTTCCATAGCAGATCTCTGTAACATTTCTCATAAGGGGCACATATCAACATCCAGAGACCTTCACGTATTTCCATACCGCCTGTTCTTTTGGGATGTATAAGACAGCCTGTTCTGGAATGTTGTCCGTCCATATAACCGGCAAGGGAACAGTTATCTCTGTAAAATTCTTTTGTATAGGGTGTAACAGCACCTTCCCTGCTGAATATATAATCTTCGAGATCAGAAAATGTTACACATTCCCTTCCCGTAAAATATTTCGCAAAGGCAATACTGTTCTCTTCCACATATTTTTTTAACACTTCTTTATTTTCTTTAGAATCTATACAACACCCGCTGCAGCTTATATTATCTACGTTGCAAAGACAGACCTTTGAAGGAAATTCTTCTTTCTTCAAAAAAGAATGTTCCACATAATCGGCAGCACATAGAAGTGATATAATCTCCGTATGAAATAAATCACTTCTGCCATCAGGTATATTGCACCTTACACAAAAACTGTTCCACCGGAGAGAAGTGTAATATTCAATATTTTCTCCAGGTATATGAGGGATTTCTTTAAAAATATTTTTTTCATAACAGTCATATATGTCTTTAGAAGAAAAGATTTTATATATACCTTTTTTATAGAGCTTTTTCACAAATGGAAACTCAGGCTTTCTGGAAGAGAGATTATATTTCTTCAATAATTTATAGAGTTTTTTGGATAAGAAAGGACATTCATCTGTAATATAATAAGAAAAATCACTCTTCTCATCACTGTAACAGGTAAAAAGCAGATCTATTCTGGTTTTATCGATTTTCCTCATTAATGCTCTTGTATCAGAAGGAGTATTAATGTATTTTATATGTTTATAATTCAGTGGAAATCCGGAAATTATATCTTTTTTATTTAATGGAAGTTTAATAATATGCCAGGAAAAATCTGCTTCTGTAATAAATTGTTCATTTAAAGCCATAAAACCAATCAGATAATTCAGAAAAATACTGTTTAAAGGTTCATTATGGGCTAAAATTATAAAAATATTGATATGACCATGACCTGCAGTTAAGCACCTGATTGGCTCTCCTGATTCGGAGATGCCGGTTTCTTCAATATTGATAAAAGAAGGATATTTCTCTGTAAAATCATTTAGAACAGACAGGTCAGGGTTAAAAAATTTCAAATCATGTTTCACGTATTATAATCAAACACTTTCTTCAAGCTGGTACAGCAATGATTCCAGAGAAATTCTTACAGTAGAATTACGCTCGGTTTTGAAAAATCTTTCCACAAGAGGTATATCTTCCACTGTAGCTATTCTCTCAAGGACTCCCACTGCATGATAACGTACTTCCCAGTCTTCGTCCTCCAAACATGACATTATATTATCTATATGTTCCCTGTCAGGAACATTGCCTATAGCTTTCAGTGCTATAATTCTTACCTTCGGAGATTCATCAGATAAAAATTCTTCCAATCCTTCTATTTTATCAATCCAGCCAAGTTCACATAAGGAATAAAGGGATCTGTACCTTACAGGCCATGATTTATCGCTGAGAGCATTAATTAAAGGTTTTAAACTTTTTTCATCACCTATTTTGCCTAAAGCTCCTATAGCATTTGCTCTATTCTTACTGTCTTCATCTTCTGCATAGTACAGAAGTCTGTCAAAATATTCTTCTTCTCCGAGTTTCACCAGGGAATAAAGTGTCCAGATCTGAACCAGTATGGACGGTTCTTTCAATGAATCTTTGAGAGCCTTTATAGATTTATCGTTAACACCAAAGACGCTTATAATCTCTGCAGCCCTTATTTTTACTTCTTCTTCATCTTCTTCAAGACACTTAATTATAGAATCTGTAGCTTTAGCATCTCCCCTGCTCCCCAGAGATCTTACAGCATTACTTCTAACTGTAGCATTATCATCTTTTAACGCTCCCATGAGAGCCTTCAAAGATTTTTTATCGGCAAAAATCGCAAGAGACCTTGCTGCACTGGCTCTTACCATAGGCTCTTCACTTTTTAAAGCTTTAATACAGTCATCAATATCGCTAAAATCAAACATAATTTTTTTAATAATTAACTTATTACTCCTGTAAAAATAAATCGTGCCCTGTAACGCTTGACGCGTGAACAGATTTCAGGGTCCGCTCATAGTCGGAATTTGCATGAAAAATTAAACTTATATTCAATAATATTAACATAAGGTCAGTTTATTGTCAAAATCTATTTCTGTTCCAGTGCCTTCCTGACACTTTTAGCCAGATCTTTTCTTGAAAAGGGCTTCTGGATAAAGTGGACTCCTTTATCCAGGATACCATGATGGGCTATAACATCAGCAGTATAACCTGACATAAAGAGACACCTGAGATCCGGGTAGAGAGAAATGAGACGCTCTGCCAGTTCACGACCGTTCATCTCAGGCATTATAACATCGGTAATAAGCAGATGAATTTCACCGTCATATTTTTCAGCCAGAGAGATAGCCTCAAATGGAGTAATTGCACTCAGAACAGTGTAACCTAACTTCTTCACTATACCTTTAGCCCCTTCTAATAACAGGGGCTCATCTTCCACCAGCATTACAGTCTCCGTACCTTTCGCTATTATTTCAGCCTGCTCTTTTTCCTGAGTCAGAGCGATTTTATCTGCATATCGGGGCAGATAGATATTAAAGGTACTTCCCACTGACAGCTCACTGTGAACTGTAATGAATCCATTATTTTGTCTGACTATGCCATATACTGTAGCCAGTCCGAGACCTGTTCCTTTCCCGGCTCTCTTGGTAGTAAAAAATGGTTCAAATATATTTGCAAGTGTTTCACTATCCATGCCGCAACCGTTATCACTTACCGAGAGCATCACATATTCACCCGGCATAAATCCCGGATATTCGGAGCAATAGACCGTATCAAATACAGCATTACCTGTTCCGACAGTAACTCTGCCAACTCCGTCTATAGCATCACGGGCATTAACAATTAAATTTGCCAGGATCTGATCAATCTGACCGGGATCTACCTTTACCTGATTAAGACCTGACGATGGTTTCCATATTAAATCTATATCCTCACCTATGAGACGGCGTAACATTTTGAGCATATCTTCCACAGTATCGTTCAGATTTAGCACTACAGGTGTAATTATCTGTTTTCTTGCAAAAGCCAGCAGCTGTCTTACCAGATTGGCCGATCGTTCCACTGCATTACGAATTCTCACCAGATTATCAAATACCGGTTCTTTACAGTTTACCTGATCCAGTGATAATTCGACACAGCTGAGAATTATACCAAGAATGTTATTAAAATCATGGGCAACTCCTCCTGCCAGGCGTCCTACCGATTCCAGCTTCTGTGCCTGAGACAGCTGTTCCTGAAGTTTCTTCTGCTTATTCTGTGACATTTTACGGCCTGTAATATCACGAAGAAAAACAAATAATCTACTTTCGCCCGGTAGATAGTTAACACTGATGTCCAGTTCAATAATTTGTCCGTCTTTACCGCGATGTCTGGTTTCAAATCGATCTGAGCCGTATTCAACAACTTTTTTTATGTGTCTTAATGTTTCTTCTTTTTTTTCCTGTACTTCTACATCATGTAATTTCATTTCAAGCAACTCATCACGGCTGTAGCCAGTCATGGCACAAAAAGATTCATTGACATCTATAAACCGTCCCTCCAGATCTGTCACACAAAAACCATCCAGGGCAGTCTGCAGAATAGTACGGTATTGTAATTCACTTTTTCGCATAGTTTCTTCCGAATGTTTTCTTTCGGTAATATCCCTGAGTTGTTCAACAATGAAAATTATTTCTCCCTTTTCATTAAATACAGGGTTGGAGCAGCATTCCATATAAATATCATATTCAGGAATATATCTCTCTACCTGTTCCATCATCATAGTTTTCATTGCTTTTTCACTTGCACAGTTCTCACAGATCTCCTTTCGTCCCATCAATTCATAACACCGTCTTCCATGAACCTTTTCAGGAGTTAAATTTAAAAATTTGTATCCTGCCTGATTATATCTTAATATTGTATGATCTATATTTTGAATTCCGATAATATCCGGTATAGAATTCAGTGTTGCATTAAGAAGGGCCTCGGAAGAAATTAACTCTTCCTGCACCCTTTTTCGTTCGGAAATCTCAACAAGTAATTCATCAGTACGCTTTTTTACCTGATCTTCAAGATGTTCTTTATAAAGCTCAATCTGAGTTTTTTGCCAGGTATTTTCCATATGTATTGCAATTATATTGATAAAATTACTTACTGCAGGTCTTACTAATTCAAATTCTTGAGGATTTGAAACAAATACAAGAACATAACCAAAAAAATGGCTTATAGTTTGCAGATAAAAAACCAGTAAATTTTCTTCCGATGGTAAAATGGAATTACAATCTTCTTCAGAACCATTCTTAAGGGTTTCAGATAATTTTTCTGCCCCTTCAAATATATCGCCTACCGGTTTTTCATGATTTACAAGACAGATACTGCACTGCATCACACCGGATATACTTTTTATAACATTTACCCCGAATTCTCCAATTTTTTCAAGAGTCGGGAAAATATAAAGTATCCCCTGGGCTGCCAGCAACTGACTCAGTATTCGAATTTCATTTTTATAATGTCTTTCCATAATTTAATTAACCGGTAATGCTTCTTATATATTCATCAGGATGTAAATAATATGGATTTCTGATAATCTGCCCATGAACAATCATAAAAGGATGAACCTTCAGACATTCAAATATGAGAGAGCCATTAAATTTATTGGCATCATACTGACAGATTGACGTCACCGGGTATTTAACCAGTAATTCATTTACTTTTGCTTCATATTCCATTAAACGTTCTGCCCCTGGTATGCCTCTGGTTGCCCAGGACATTTCTCCGCTTAATCTTAATGAGCTATAATTTTCATCAATGGTATTTTTATAAAAATCCTTCAGTTTTTTCAGCATAGCTTCAGGTATAAATTTTCCATCAGGGTAATATGTGCTTTCAGTATTTCTCAAAATGAATTGCTTTCTATTTCGTAATTCAGGGAGGTCCATTCCGGTTGCACTCAACCAGTCTTCATCAGGAGACATGGCATCGGAAAAATATGCAACTCTTTCACCTGTCTTCAGGCCTTTTTCAACAAAAGAGGTAATTACATTACGACGCTCTTCTTCATTACTGTAAATCAAACACATATGGGTTCCTTCAGGAAAAGGTTCTGCAGTAAACCCCATCTCTACATATTT
>JBEHWP010000389.1:0-6271 GCA_040217665.1 Vulcanimicrobiota bacterium | reverse complement strand
TGTGATAAGGCTACCTATACGGAAGACCCTCAGACTATTTTGATGGAAAATAATGTGAGACTGGAAAGAGATGACGGCTCGTGGATGACATGTGACAAAATGACCCTGCATGTAAAAGAAGAAACAGTTGAAGGAGAAGGAAACGTAAAAGGTGATTTTGTAGTGGATAAGAATAAACTTGAATGAAATATTTTAGAGTTTAGAGTTTAAGGTTTAGAGTTTAAGGTTTTATTAAAACTCTTAATTTTAAACTTTATTATAGAAAGGAATTATATGGACGAATTTAAATCTGGTTTTCTTACAATAGTAGGCCTTCCCAATGTCGGAAAATCTACTTTATTAAATAATCTTATAGGAAGTAAAGTATCCATTGTTACTTCAAAGCCTCAGACTACAAGAGATAATATCAAAGCCATACTTACTACTGAAAAAATGCAGATTGTCTTTATAGATACACCGGGGTTACACAGAGGGAAAGACCTTCTGGGAAAGAGAATGTCCCGCCATATTACAGAAGCTATTGACGGTGTTGATCTTGTTTTACTTCTTGTAGATGCGACAGAAGAAACAGGTCCTGAAAATAAATTTGTGCTCAAATGGCTTTCTTCCAATCTGAAAATGCCCGGGAAAGAAGAGGCAAAACCGGTATTTTTACTGCTTAACAAGGTAGACATGCTTGAAGATAAGTCAAAGGTTCTGACCTTGATAGATTATTATAAAGATAAATTCTCTTTTAAAGAAATTATACCTCTCTCTGCACTTAAAGGCGATAATTGCGATGTACTTCTGAATGAAATATATAAAATACTGTCTCCGGGACCTGCCTATTATCCCCCTGAAGACATAACGGATCAGGAAGAAGATTTTATTGTTTCCGAGCTGATAAGAGAAAAAATCCTTCTTGTTACACATCAGGAAGTACCCTATTCCGTAGCAGTGAGAGTTACAGAGATTACAGAGAAAAAAGAAGGTGAACTCCTTTTTATATCTGCTATTATATATGTTGAAAAAGACAGCCAGAAAGGTATTTTAATAGGAAAAAAAGGAGCTATGCTGAAAAATATAGGCTCCATGGCAAGAGAATCTATTGAAGAAACTCTTAAAACAAAGGTTTATCTTGAACTTACAGTTAAAGTAAAAGAAAAATGGCGCAGCAGCGAGAAAATACTTAAAGGCTGGGGATATTAATCAGTGGCCGGTGACCGGTGAGTCATGAGCCATGAAAAGTATGGGGAACTGTGTTCACCCGTTACCCCATGAAAATACGCATTACGCGTTACCCGTCACGCTTCAAATTCAGGAGAGAAATTTAATTGCATAAAAAAATATTGATTGTAGAAGATGAACCTATGCTTGTGAAGATGATGCGACTCATACTTGATGGCTATAACCTGATTATTGCTACGGATGGCCAGGCAGGAGTAAAGGCTGCAAAAGAAGAGAAACCTGACATCATTTTCATGGATTTAACATTGCCCGCCATTAACGGTTATGAAGCTTTAAAGGAAATAAGAACCTTTTCTGAAACTGTACCTGTTATTGCTATGAGCGCTCAAAAAATGCCTCTTTCGGAAATAAAAGAACATGGTTTTGACGATTATCTGGAAAAACCTTTTGACCCGATGGTTTTGTTGAAAAAAATCGAAGATTTTTCATGAATAAGGAGCGGCAAAAAAATACATTTTTCTTACCTGTTATAAGCTGAGCAGGAAAAGCCTGAAATTTATAGAATTATCTTTTTAGCAGATATTTATACAGAATCCTCGCGTCACGCGTTACGCGTCACGCGTCACGATAATTCAGAGGGGTTTTCTTATGGATGCACAATTCATTCAGTCAGTTGTGGAAGAAGTTGTGAAAAAATATATGGGAAATAAAGAACCGGGAAAAAATAAGATCTCTGTCGGCGTTTCTAACAGACATATTCATGTGTCACGAAAGGATCTCGATATTTTATTCGGTGAAGGGTATCAACTGAAAAAATTTAAAGATCTGTCCCAGCCCGGTCAGTATGCTGCAGAAGATATGGTAACACTCGCAGGACCTGCAGGAGTTAAAACAAAGGTGAGAATTCTGGGTCCTGAAAGGGCAAAAACACAGGTAGAGATTTCTGTGACAGACGGCTTTGAACTGGGATTAAAACCTCCTGTGAGAGATTCCGGCGATACTGCCGGAAGTCCCGGTATTTCCATTGTAGGCCCGAAAGGCTCTGTTACGATTAAAGAAGGAGTAATATGTGCATGGCGACATATACATATGACCCCTGATGATGCCGCGAAATTTGGCCTTTCCGATAAACAGTATGTAAAGGTAAAAACTTCCGGTGACAGAGGGATTATTTTTGACAGGGTTCTTGTAAGAGTCAACAGCCAGTACAGTCTGGAAATGCATATAGATATAGATGAAGCAAATGCAGGTTTTATAAAAAACGGAGATGTCGCAGAGATATTACTGACATGAGCATAAGCATGTAATAAGAATCTTCCTCCCGTCACGCGTTACGCGTCACGAGAACAAATATGTATTATTTATGCTCACTAACAGGCATGACCGGAGCGGTCACAACCAGATATGAGAATTAGCAAACAGTGAAGCATAAGCTTTTATTATTCTCATATAAATATAGCATGAACTGAAATCTTATTGTTTTCTAAGAAAATATAAATTAAGAAATTGTACTTAAATTAAAAAACCTGATTATGAAAGGGGGTGACTACCCTGAATTTAGAAGCACTCGGAATGATTGAAACTAAAGGACTTGTTGCCATGATAGAGGCATCGGATGCTATGGTAAAAGCTGCCAATGTGAAACTTGTAGCCTATGAAAAAATAGGAGGCGGTTTCGTTACTGCCCTCGTAAGAGGTGATGTGGCTGCAGTAAGAGCAGCTACAGACGCAGGAGCTGCAGCAGCAAGAAAGGTTGGAGAACTGGTATCTGTTCATGTTATTCCAAGACCTCATCCGGACCTTGATGATGTTCTCCCTATTAAATATAGAGGTGATGCACCGGCTGAAGGCGAAGGTGAAAAGAAAAAGAAAGCCAATTTATAATATGAGCGTGATGCGTAAGGCGTGATGCGTGATGTGTCAAGATAAATCCGACAGAACACGCGTCACGCGTGATGCGTCACTAATTTTATTGACAGATTATGGATGCACATTATTTAAATAGTTTAATAGAAGAAATTACTAAAGAAGTACTGAGACGTCTTGAGGGAAAAGATAAAGATTCTTTATCTTCTTCTTTACCGTCAGTCCTTGTACCTCTGTCTTATGAACCGGTAACATGGGAGAAAACCTGTGCAGAGGTGCGGGAACTCTCTTCGTGTCATAGTTTCAGAACAGTTCTTGTGGCAGACGGAAAAGACCAGGATATGGTAGAAAAACAGTTTGATAAAAGTTCTGTCGAATTTTATATGTGCAATCAGGTAAACAGAGTCTCTGCCGAAATGTTTGCAGATGTAAAATTTGTTCTTGTTCCTATGTTCTCCATATATAATCTCAGTCGTGTCGCAAATATTACACCTCAAATGACTGTAGAGTGGATTGTTCTGGAAGCACTGCAAAGAGGGATAAAGATTGTAATTGTAAGAGACGGTTTCAGTCACGACTGTCAGATGAGAAAATCTGCAGGTCTGTCTGAAGGTTCTTCTGCTTTTTATGACATTATCAGAAACTATGGCAAAAGACTTGCTTCCTGGGGAATTAACTTTATAAATCTTTCGTCTCTCAGAACATCGGTAGAAAGTGAATTCACAGTCTCTGAGAAAATATCTGCACCGGAAGAGAGAAAAGGAAAAGAGGTTGTTACGAAAGAAGATATTCTTTCCTTCGCCATGACGGGGAAAAACGTTATGGAAGTGTCCGGTAATTCTATAATAACCCCTCTGGCAAGAGATATTGCAAAAGAAAAAAATATAGAAATAAAGTTTAGAGTTTAGATTCTTAAGAGGATTATTTATAGAGTAAGGATTTGCAACTTTTAGCTGCTAGCTAAATGCTGAAGTCTTACCTTTCTCTAAAAATTTAAACTGTAAATTTTATACTGACAGTCCACGCGTCACTCGTCACGCGTCACGATTCTTATAACTAATGTGAGAGGAGCTAAGATTATTATGAAACTTGATCCTAAAGAAGTAAATTTCATAATTGAAGAAGTTCTGAAAAAGCTTACTGATAGTAAAGCCATAAGCTCTGGCACTAAACATACCGGAACAGGTATATATGACACTATGGATAATGCCATAGAAGCAGCCTATAATGCCCAGAAAGAACTTGTTAAACTCGGTGTGATGAAAAGAAAAGAAATCATTGAGCAGATAAGAAGAGTCATGAGAACTCATGTTAAATTTATGGCTGATGCTGCAGTTGCCGAAACAGGTATGGGAAGAGTGGATCATAAGATAAATAAAAATCTCCTTGCCATAGATAAAACGCCCGGTGTGGAAGATCTTTCTTCTACTGCTTATACGGGAGACAGGGGACTGGCTCTTGTTGAAATGGCTCCTTACGGGCTCATAGGCAGTATAACACCTTCCACCAATTCGACAGAAACTATAATAAATAACAGTATAAGTATGATTTCTGCAGGTAATTCCGTTGTATTCGGCCCTCACCCCGCAGCAAAAGGTGTGAGCCAGAAAGCTGTGGAACTTATCAATGGCGCCATACAATCTGTCGGAGGCCCTGTCGATCTCGTTACAACAGTGACGGAACCTTCCATAGAAGCAAGCCAGACTCTTATGAAACATCCAAAGGTAAAACTTCTTGTTGTGACAGGTGGGCCGGCAGTGGTTGACCTTGCCATGAAATCAGGTAAAAAGGTTATAGCAGCAGGGCCGGGTAACCCCCCCGTACTGGTAGATGAATCTGCAGATATACCGGCAGCGGCAAGAGATATAATCCTCGGTGCAGGTCTCGATAATAATATTGTATGTATTGCAGAAAAAGAGATTTTTGCCTTGAAAAAGATAGCAGACCATTTGAAATCGGAAATGTGCCGCCAGGGAGCCTTTGAACTGAGTTCCAGAGATTTAGAGAAACTTATGGAACAGATAATTTCAGGGAAAGACCACCACGGTTTCCCTATGCCGAACAGAAAATTTGTAGGAAGAAATGCTTCCGTAATAGCAAACTCTATCGGCCTCAGAATACCGGAGGAAACAAAAATTTTAATTGCAGAAGTTCCGCCGTCTCATCCTCTTGTAATGATGGAACAGCTTATGCCTGTAATCCCTTTTTCCAGATTTGATTCTTTCGATGATGCCCTTTCGTGGTCATTAAAGGCAGAACATGGTTTTTACCATACATCTGCAATGCATTCCAGAGATGTGGAACATCTGAGCCTTATGGCATCTGTCGTAAATACAACAATCTTTGTGAAAAATGCTCCTACTTACGCAGGACTCGGTATGGGAGGAGAAGGACATACTACTTTTACAATAGCCTCTCCTACAGGGGAAGGAATTACTTCTGCAAGAACCTTTACAAGACAGAGAAGGTGTACTCTCGTAGATTATTTCAGAATTATATAATTACGTAATGCGTAATGCGTAATGCGTAATACGTTGGGATTTTATCACGCGTCACGCATCACGAGTTACGCGTCACGATTTTAAAGGTGAGAGCTTTTGTATACTCCCGAAAAAATAAAAAAATCAGTAAGAGAAGCAGGTATTGTCGGAGCCGGAGGGGCAGGTTTCCCGACCTATGTGAAATACAATGCCTGTGTTGATACCGTAATAGTTAATGCAGCAGAGTGTGAACCACTTCTCAGGGTAGATCAGCAGCTGGCTGCCAGAGAAACGGAAAAACTCCTCAAAGGACTTGAACTTGCCTGTATTGCTACAGGTGCTTCAAGAGGCATTGTAGGTATTAAAGGAAAATATAAAAAAGCTATTTCATCTATCGAAAATGTACTGAAAACTGCTGAATTTTCTGTTCCCATTGCCATTCACCTGCTGAAAAACTATTATCCTGCCGGTGATGAACATGTTCTGGTTTATGATGTTACCGGAAAAATAGTCCCCGAAGGCGGTATCCCACTTGAAGTCGGAGTAGTTGTAAATAATGTAAATACCCTCCTTAATGTGGCGGATTCCATGAAAGGATTGCCTGTAACAGACAGACCTCTCACCATTACGGGAGAAGTTCAAAAACCTGTTACTGTCAGATTACCTGTAGGAACTTCCGTAAGAGATGCTATAGCTGTTGCAGGAGGGGCGACAGTGAAAGATTTTGTTGTAGTTTCAGGTGGCCCTATGATGGGAAA
>JBEHWP010000388.1:0-6289 GCA_040217665.1 Vulcanimicrobiota bacterium | reverse complement strand
CAGGAACAGATTTAAAACGGGTTACAGACGACAGAGCGGGATTAAAATAATGAGTATAACAGTAAATTACATAAGGTATTTCATCTGTCACCGATTTCATAAATTTAAGTATTTCAGGATATGCTCTCATATGTCCGCTCTGTTCCCATCTGGGCTCTTTTTTATTTTTTGCCTCTGGAGGAAGGAGTTGTTTTTGATTTACTCTGAACCGTTCATTAAAAGTATCATGGAATATCTGGCCTGTTGCAGATAATTCTATATAGTTTTTGCCGTCAATCTCTACAGTTTCTACAAGGCTTTCATAACGTTCATGCCATTCATCTTTATATTCATCCATTGGAACAGGTTCTCTGGAAGTTTCAAGGGTAAAAAGCATACCGCTTGCCTTCATCCATACTTCAAAATCAAGTGATACAGGCATAGGCGGGAAAAGGATTATCTCGTCAAATCGTTCATGTTTATAATAAACAGGTAATCCTATGGCCTGGCCTAACATGACTGCTATGGCAATCTGTGCCTTGTAACCGCCCGTTGCATTAATGGCACAGGAAGAAGCGGAAAAAGAACGGATAAGCCTGCATATTTCCCTGGCAAGATTGCGGAGGCCGCAGGTTCGGAATTTTCTCGGATCTCTGTCCTGAAGGTCTTTTATTTCCAGTGTTTCAACAGTATGTTTTTTTGCTTCATAGTAATTTTTCAATATAGCTCCTATGGCTTTACCGTCATCAGTTTCGGAACAGCAGAAAAAGAGCCTGCAGTCAGACGGGATATAATTAAGGGCTATCATGCTGGTAATAGAGTTAATCTCTGCACCGCATATTCTTTCTGACGGAGAAAAGCTTAAAAGGTTTTTCGCCACTCCTATCCAATTTTTAGTTCTGTAATTTTCTATGAGTGTCTTTTCTTCTGTTGTTAAATTTCCGGGAGTTTCTTTATATTTTTTTTCAAGTGAAGCAAAATTGCCGAACATACTTGTACCAACTGTGCATATAAGATTTTGAACCAATTGGGTCACTCCTTTCGCTGCTAAAATCAGGAAACAATCAATTTTTCCATAGCTTTTACTGCAACTTTTACGGCATTACTTTCTCCAAGTTCCATATCTTCTTTTGTAATATGTTCGCTCCCTGTACGGTTTACAATAACTCCCTCCACACATCCTCCTTTTAATCCGAAAACAGAGCACATGGTAAGCAGAGTAGCTGCTTCCATTTCATAATTCAGAACATTCAACTTTCGCCATTCTTCCGTAATACCGTTAAAACGCCTGGGAACATAATTACTGAAAGAATCACATCGCTCCTGTCCGGGATAAAAGGTATCGGAAGAACAGGTAATACCGACATGATAAGGTATTTCAAGTTCTTTAGCCGCTTCTGCAAGAGCATTAATAAGTGTATAGTGAGCTACGGCAGGGTATTCTAAAGGCGCATAGTGTGCAGAAGCGCCGTCAAGCCTTACTGCACCGGAGGTTATAATGACATCCCCTATATCGATATTTTGCTGAATTGCTCCTGTAGTTCCGACACGAAGAAAAGTCTTAACGCCAAGTTGAGCAAGTTCTTCAATGGCAATAGAGGTGGAAGGGCCTCCAATCCCTGTAGAAGTAACAAGAGCCGGCATATTATGAATATAGCCCAGACATGTGCGAAATTCTCTCTTATTTGCAATTTCCATGGTATTTGAAAAAGGCGGTGTTTCAGCTATAGCTTTAACCCTTCCCGGATCTCCCGGCAAAATGACATGGCAGGCAGATTTTATTTTTTCACTATTCAAATCAAGATGATATACGTCTCGTGGCATAAAGAACTCTCCTTTCTTATTGTAGCATTCAACTAATATAGCAACTTATGGACTTTTCAGACCTAAAGGTTTAAAAAAAGGCGAAGTCTCCCTTCTATTACCTCCAATGTGTCATTACATATTTTCCCCAGAAAACTTATAAGTCGTTCTTTTGTAATGGTTCTAATATCTTCACATTTTACAAAACTCTTACTGTTTAGTCCTCCTTCGGGAGGTATTACAGGAACATGTAAAGGAATTCTTTTATCTTTAGTAGTTAAAGGCAATACTGCTAAAAGTCCTGCCGGGCCATGATTGAACTCATCTACAGAAACAATAACGGCAGGCCTTACACCTGCCTGTTCTCTGCCTCTGGTAGGATTAAAATCAACTAACCATATATCTCCTCTTGATGGTTCAGGCATTTTCCTCTTCCTCCAATCCATCAGACAGAGTGTTATCTGACAATCGCCTTTCTTCCAGTTCTTCGTTCCAGGCTGCCCGGTTAGATTTTAATTCTGCATAAGCTTTATTACATTCTTCAAAGAAAATTTTTCTTTTATACATTTCAACAGATGTTTCAAGAATTTCTATCATTGTTTTACCGGTTTTTAAGCTCAAAGCTTTAAGAATATTTTTTGTGTTATCACTTATCCTTGTAGTAGGCATAAAACGCAGCCTCCTTTTCAATAAGCATACAAAAAAGTATACAATATAAGTATACTATAAAATAGACATAAATGTAAATCCCCGGAATCGGAAATTAAAAAATCAATTCATATTTTCCAAGTCCGAAGCTGGCATTTTTACCTGCATGGAGATATTTGCCCAGAAGGATAAAGATAATAAATTCTTTAAGATTACCCTGAAATGTTACTTTTCCTTTGAAACCGCCGAATTTCATGGTATCATTCTGTCTTGAAGAATATCTTTCCCAGTCTTCCCAGTAGAGGAAAGATTTTATCATATCTATCATTCTGGAAGAGTCAATAATTCCTTTGTAATCCAGAAGAAGTTCTTCTCCTCCGCAGTGGAAATAATAGATTGCACTCAACCGCCTCAGAAAAGTCCTCATAAATATATGAAATTCCAGGTAATCTATATATCTGTCTCTGTATTTTATCCTTGCCGGTGTAAGGAAATTAAAGGTTACTTCTTCCCTCTGTTCCATTTTATCTACCATATCTTTGAGATGTTCAGGACTGATTATATAAACAGGTGATTTTAAATTATTTCCTGTGCCTGTATATATAACAGAGGATTCAGATGAAAAGGGATTGACATTTATAACAGAGTCTACAATAAATTTTCCCTGTCTGTTACTTCCGAGACCAACTCTTCCTGTTTCCTCAAAGGCATAGATGAAATAAGGGAGATAATCTATGGCTTTACCGATTAAGATGAGATTAAAGTCCAGGCTGTCTCCTTTATTGTAGTGTTTTTTATTATCAGAAGGAGGTTCTATAATAAAGGGGTGTGGGACTGACGGGTATTTGCGCATCATTACGGCATCGTCCGGTGGGAGGGATTCGAATACATAGGAATAGACGCAGCTGTTTTTTAACAGGCAGTCGGAGCATAGCCGGTCCTGTGGCATTGTGCACGAGACCTTTCGGAAATTATGACCGAACCCTCCCCTGAGGGTTGAACCTTTGTAGGGAGGTAGGGTGCAGTCTTCAAGGATTTTTGTTTTGAATTCGAACCGGGCGAATTTTAATAGTTTTAGTTTATCCATAAATTATTTAGATAAATTGCCTTCTAGTAAATTATTGTTCTTTCAAAAGCCAGTCAGGATTTAAAATATCCATAGTATCTTCTTTAATACCCATAGCATAAATTTTATTTTTCGATAATTTTTTAAGAACATTCAAAGGAATATGAAAGGATGCCAGTACAGGTATTAATTCTTTTCCAGCATATTCCGGGAAGTATTCAAAAAATTCTCCACTTTTGATAAAGCTGATAAATTCTTTAGCTTCTTCCGGTCTGGGATTGGATTTTGCTTCTACAAGGATTATCTTATCGGGATAAAGGGCTATAGCATCAAATTCTCTCTGTTTTGCTTTATCTATGGGGTTATATTTTTTAACCCTTGTAAATATATCACCATTCTTCAAATTAAAGTGTTTTTCTGCAATAAATTCTATATTGGGGATAATCATATCTTCAACAAGAGTTCCGAGCTTTTTAACAAGCTTTTCCCATTGATTATTTATTTCTTTTTTCATCTCTTTTGTATCTTTTTCTAACTGCCTGGTTAAATTATTTACGTTTCTACTGACATTATCAACCTGTATCTGTGTTCTGCTTACTTCAAAAGACAGACTCTGAAGCATTAATTGAGTCTGTGCTGCCAGTTCTTCCAGTTTATCCACTCTCTCTTCTGTGACTGCCATAATGTTCACCTGCCTTTTTAGAGGTTCCTTATATTAATTATATCATATTTTTATGAGCAAGGGCAGCAGGATACCATTTATCATTTATAAATTATTTTGTGAATGGTGAGTAGTGATACTCACCACTCACCATCATTACGCATAACATTATACCTTACTGGGTTTTGGCAAAACAGGTCTATCTCTGAATTCATTCCTAGGAGTAATCTGCATATACCTTGTCTTTCCACGTTTTTCCAGAGCGACTCCTGTAGCCAATGTAAGCATGGTTTTCAATTCCTTCAATCTCTCAACTTCCCATAACGCTTTCTTATTGTTTTCTCCTGTTTTCTCAAGAATATATTGCTCAAACTTCTTCTTAAAATCCACCATGTTTGTATATGCTTTCAGAGTCCACTCTTCAAAGAAACCTGTATACCTTTTGTTACGGTCAGAAATAAACAGTTTGGGTTTAACCTGTATAGAACCAAGTCCATGAGGTTTTCCCATACCTATTTTATGAAGACATCCATCTGGAAGATCAATAGCAAACAGAAGAGCACCAAGTTCCGTATCTGAAAGGTTTTCAAAACGAATTCTTCCTGTAAATTTTGTTCCTTCTCTAACGGGATTAATCTTTGTATATTGCGTGGCATGCTTTTTCATCGCTTCTTTATCTGTTTCTTCCCAGTTATCACCGGCCTTATGCCAGTAAAGTTTATATCCTCTCAGAGCAGTATTGCTGTTGTAATGGCTCAACTGTCTGTTATCATCACTATTTTGAACCAGGTAATGTTGAAAAGTCGTAGGCTTTGGAGAAGAAAGGATCTTTGGTGTCTTTTCACCAAGAAGAACATCCTTAGAGCCTTCTTTTATAAAGGCATCTTCAAAAAAGACCCTGCCTGCAAAAGTTGTTTCATTACCAAATATTGCTTCTCCGAAATCTAAAGTATCTTTGTTTTTCAGTTGAGCTGGAATATGTTCACCGGTAGATTTTTCATAGGCAAGTCTGAACATACCTGTATGGCCGAAAGATACTCTATCATTACCATCTGCATCTATCCATTTTACATAAAAACATGGAACTTCCCTGTCTTTTGCAATATCAATCAGAACTGGAACCTTATCAGCTCGAGTTATATCATTCCTGTAGTTCTCCACATCAATTTCAGGTATGCGAATCTCTTCTACACTGTTCTGTGAAGGATTTTCTATAAGCCAGTCTTTCTTTTTATTATTCATATGTCCTGATACAACAAGATATCCTTCAGATAATTTATAAAATTTAAATTCATCATATTTTTGTCCTATCTGCCTGACCCGCTTTTCTGCCTCTTTTTTTAAAATTTGCTTATAACCACCGGAAGGTTTTATATAATATTCAAAACCTTTCTTATATAATACCCCTGCAGACATTTTATAATTGGAACAACGTTTCTTTCTATCATAAGAACTCATTTTATCCTGATATTCTCTTCTCAAATTACTTTTATCTGCAAGTCCTCTGAAATAAAGAGTCTTATCGTCATAAAAAGAAAATCTGCTAAAGGAAACTATTTCTACAATAGTTCTAATAAGCCCACGTAATGAGCTGCCGGGAATTCTCAATTTACCTCCAGGAGAAAAGAAATTGGAGAGATCTTTATTTTCCTTACCGGACTTATACTGATCATCTGTAATAGTACCTCTAATATATACAGGCGTTTCTGTTTCAATATCAAGTTCAATATAACCTGTATACCTGTCTCCATGATATTTATCAAAATCAGGTATATCTTTTATATCAACGACTTTATCATTTAATGGAATAAAATTATAAGGAGCAATGGCTTTATACTCAACATTTTCCACATGTCTGTTGCTTAAAGGCCCTGATTTTTGAACCGGTTGATTTACTCCTGGAGTTGCCTTAGTTACAGGTCTATTTATTTGAGGATTTGACTGGTTAAAATTTGATTTTTTTACTTCCTGCTGTCTTGAATCCTGTGAAGGATATATTGTTTTATCACCAGATTTTACAAGAAGGATCTTCCCTCCATCTCTTTGAACTTCAATATCTACATTATTCAGTGATGTATCGGTTAATTTCTGTTGTAACTGAGGGAATGGCATTTTTTTATTTTTTTCAATAA
>JBEHWP010000387.1:0-6295 GCA_040217665.1 Vulcanimicrobiota bacterium | reverse complement strand
TGTTGGACATAGAGGGAATTTTTTAAAATATAATCTTATTTTATCCATATCGTCAGGGTAATGATGTTTGTTATCATGAAAATATAGTTCCATCCCGGCTGCCAGGTTTTTCAGATTGGATTTACACTCTTCTAATTGACCACATCTTTTTGCCTTACAAAAATTCGGGTAGAATATAGCAAATAAAACAAAACCTATAAAAAGCAAAATGAACAGATCTGTCTGATGGCAGAGAAGTGCAGCCTGAGATTCTTTTCTATTTTTATATGCATTATAAATTATATAAATAAGGAAAATAAAGATAATAAAAAATATTTGATATACACTTCCATACAGAGCTTCTCCAATGCTTCCCGTGACAAAACATAATATCAGAAAAATTGGAAGCAGGAAGAGTAAAAGGAGGAGAAATATTATAAATATCGGTGTTATATTTGCCATGAAATCCTTCATAACAGATTATTCAAGATATAAAAATACAAATCCTTTAATAAACCGGATGATATCGGTAGATTTTTTTTCGAAGACAATAATGGAGCACCTATTGAAAATAAAAAAACATCGTGATAATATGATAAAAAACCCTGGAGTAACAGAAATATGCTTCTAATAAATCCGCCCGTAACAAAACCATGCGAACCACCTGCCGGGATTGCAAAAATATCCGGCTTTCTGAAAGGTCATGGCATAAAACACAGACTTCTGGACGCAAATCTGGAAGGTGTCTATACTATTCTGGAAGAAAAGCCGGCTCTTTATGACACATGGACTAAAAGAGCATGGAAAAATCTCTCACAGAATCTGGCTTATATAAAAGGCAAATATCATAATTTCGATACTTATAAACGGGCAGTCATGGATATAAACAGATTGATTGAAATAAAGGGTAAAACCGGCGGTATTCAAATGAGCCTTTCTGATTACAGATCCGGGAATCTGTCTCCTGTAAAAAGTAAGGAGCTGATAGAATCAGCAGAAACCTTTGAGAAAAATCTCTTCTATCCCTATTTCAATATAAGATTAAGAGACATTATAGAAAAAGAAAAACCTTCAATCGCCGGGTTTTCATTGAATTATCTGGGCCAGGCTCTCTGCACCTTCGCCATGGCAGGTTATTTAAGGAAACATTATCCTCATATAAAGATTGTTCTCGGAGGAGGCCTTGTTACATCATGGATGAGAAATCCTGCATGGGAAAATCCTTTCGGAGGGCTCATTGACTGCCTTATAGACGGCCCCGGTGAATATAAACTGATTGAAATGACAGGAAAGATTCCGCTGCAGGATAATTATTGCCCCGATTATTCACTTTTTCCATATAGAAAATATCTCGCGTCCGGTAATATCATTCCTTACAGTACTTCTACCGGCTGTTACTGGAACAAATGTTCCTTCTGTCCCGAAAGAGCAGAAAAAAACCACTATAAACCTGTAGCCCATGAGAAAGTGCTGGCAGAGCTGAATCATCTCACGGGAGAAATAAACCCGGTAATGATACATTTACTGGATAATGCCACAGCGCCTTCTCTCATGAAAAAGCTGGCAGAGGATCCTCTTTCTGTTCCCTGGTATTGTTTCACAAGGTTTACGCCAGATCTTGGAGAGGAAAATTTTACTGTATCACTTAAAAAATCAGGTTGTGTAATGTTAAAACTCGGTCTAGAATCAGGTTCCTCGCATGTGCTGGATAAGATGCAAAAAGGCATAGATTTAACTATGGTTTCCACGATCTTAAAAAATCTTAAAAAATCAGGAATTGCCACATATATATATCTTCTCTTCGGCACGCCCCAGGAAACATTTACAGAAGCACAAGAAACAATGGAATTTGTTATTCAACACAGTGAATATATAGATTTCTTGAATATAGCCCTTTTCAACATGCCCGTTTATGGCCCTGATACGAATACTGTAGAGACAAAAGGATTTTACGAAGGAGATTTATCACTTTATACGGATTTCATCCATCCTTTCGGATGGAACAGAAAAGAAGTAAGAAATTTTATTGATAAAGATTTCAAAAAAAACCCTGTAATTGCGGATATTATAAAGAGGAATCCTCCCTTTTTCACATCAAACCATGCAGCTTTTTTTGTGTAATCAAATAAGAATAATCTCTGTTACAACCTTTCTGGCCTCACCGGTTTTTGCGAGTTTAAAAATCAGATTAAAATCTTTATAATGATAAAAAGTGGTGTATTTTCCTGAAGATTCTGCAGTAAAATTCTCTCCGTAAACTTTTATCACATCTTCTTCAGGAGAATAAATACCTATACCTCTGTCAGTTTCATGAAGTCCGCTCCAGACACCTATTCCGCTTATTTTTGCCTCAGAGTCAGATAAAAAGTAAAGACCGCAGTTTTTACCGTATTTTATTTTATCCAGTCTGTATTTTTCAACATACCCTCTGGATTTCAAAATCTCTATGGCACGGGCCTCATAATCTCCGATAGCAATAATCTCTTCCTGTCTTTCTATTCTGAGATTTCTCAGAGAAGGATCTATAATAAACTTTGCATGGCTCTCCTCCGGAGAGCAATTTTCACAGATAAAAAGTCCCTTCTTCTTTGAAATCCAGTTACATCCGTCTTTGTAGCAGAAATAGTCTTCACAACCGCTGCACATGGCAAATTTCTCAGGACATTTTCTGCCGCATTCCCTGCATATAATTTCTTCTTCTAAATTCATGAGTATTTCTCCAGCACATTGCCACGCATCACCCATCACGTATCACGCATCACGCATCACGCATCACGATTATTATCCGTTATACTTCTTACTGTATTGATCTGACACAATAGTTTTAACTTCAGGATAATTTAATTCCTTTTCAACCCTGTTTCTCAATCTCCTGAGTCCGTTGTAGGCATTCTGAGATTCCGGGTAATAGGAATTATAAAGGGCTGAATTAAATCCATGCATAATGATGAGTTTTATATGTTCAAGGTCAAGATTGAACACTTTTGCAGCAATATAAAGTTCTTTTGTAACGGTCGTATTTGAAACAAGTCTGTTATCTGTGCATATGGCTGTTCTGAGTCTGTGTTCCAGATAATACTTGAAGGGATGGTCTTCAAAATTGGTAAGTTCTGCACAGGTCTGAAGATTACTGGACAGACATATTTCCATAGGAACTCTTTCATTCATGAAATAGGTAAGCAATAGTTTATTGGTATAAAGATTTGTGCCATGGCCGATTCGTTTACAGTGAAGATAATTTATAGATTCTTCTATAGATTCCGCCCCGACTGCTTCTCCTGCATGAATGGTTATGGGAACATAGCCGTTTGTGACATAATAGAAAGCTTTCTCGTAAGTTTTTGCAGGATTGCCGTCTTCCCCGCCTGCCAGGTCAAATCCCACTACATGATGATCCTGTTTCGCCATTTCTACCGTATGCTGTGCAGCCTGCATGGCCAGATAAATAGAGGCTTCCTTCTGTGTCGCATATGGCAGGGATTGCAATAAATTATCTGCAATACCGCAGGGAACATAATGCCTCATAGAACATATAATCAAACCTGTAACAATATCATATTCTTTCTCAACTTTTTCCATACCCTTCAATACTGATTTTGTAACCTCTTCCAGAGTCATTCCTTTGTTTGTATGAAGTATGGGAGCAAATCTTATCTCCAGATATCTTACATTTTCTTTTGCCGCATCTTCACATAACTCAAAAGCAATTCTCTCCAATGATTCGGGTTCCTGCATTACAGAGCTCGTTATCTCAAAGGCCTTTAAATACTCTACAAGAGATTTTTCTTTTTGAAACATCATATCGTCTTTAACAACAATCTGGGCGATTTTATCTTTATCTATCGGATAGGCTATCCCCTGTTTCTGTATTAACTCTATAATGGTCTCAAGCCTGAGTCCTCCGTCAAGATGACAGTGTAAATCAGTCTTTGGAAGGGCAAGGATCTGATCATAAAGGGGATCATTAATCATGTTTCTTAAAAATTCTTTTGTTTGTTCTTCTGTCATAATAATACTCCTAACATAGTTTATTTATAGTATACTTCATAATTTCATTAAAATAAAGAGTGAATTTATATGAGAATCGTGACGCGTGACGCGTGACGCGTGACGGGAGTACAGGTTCTCATTCTTCGTTGTGACCGGACTGTCGTGGTGAGCGGTGATAAATCAGCGCTCACCGTTTACCTACTTCTTTTTCTTCAGGGATGCAGGTGTTAAATTATACTCTGCATCTGCCACTTCGTCTTTAATATAGGTAACCTTTGAAGCGGCATTATAAAGGTCATTATAGGTGCCTCCATTTTCCGCATAGGCATTTAAATCACTGATGACATTATTCAGATCATTCTGCCACCAGTGATATGTTACAGTATCGAGTGACGGCATAAGTTCATCCCTTATATATCTGATGTCATATTGAATATCGCTGTAGTAATCTACATAATTTTTCACGTCTTCCCCGTAATAGGCTTTATCTGCCTGTGAATAAATATCATAATATAAATTATTCAGACCGGATTTTATTACCTTTAAACGTTCATAATCTTCATTGCCACCGGGGACAGGAGTGGGAGTCGTTCCGGGGACAGGTGTTACATATGGGACATAAGAGCCCAGTGTTATAAAAGCCGGTTCTACTTTTACAGTCTGACCTGATATAACAGTGGCTTTAACATAATAATAGGAATATATATCTGCATCTGCCGGTATGGCGAGATTCACTGGAGTCGAAGGTATGGATACATTTCCTATGGAAGGAATGTTTGCAGTACCTCCTGAAGAAGTAACAGTATTTATAACAAGTTCTTCACCTGTATAAAGGTTCTCCTTTATCAGGTCGAATTTTATGCCTGAGTACTGTAAATTTACATTTTCATTACCGATGTTTATAATACCTACCTGTGCTTTAATGGTTTCGCCCGGATCATAGGCAGGTTCATCGGTATATACCATAGCATTAAGAGAAGATGACACTTCCGATGAAACAGTAAAATCCTGTCTTAAAGCACCCTGAACGGATAGATTTGTCTGAGCCGCAGTCTGGCCGTAGTGAACACTTACCTTTACATTATAAGCTCCGTAAGGTAAATCATAGAGCTTATAATAACCCTTATCATCTGTCATAGCCATAGAATAGGAATAAGTTCCCGAAGAACTTTCTGCTTCAACAATAGCATATAACACAGGACTTCCTGCCAGATTTTTCACATATCCCTCTACTGTGCCGACACTGTTACCTGAAACAACAGTCAGATTTAAGGATAAAGTCCTGTTATTAAATGTAGCAGTAATCTGTCCTGTACCGGCAGAAGTTGATATAAAGAAACCGGGAAGAATAGCAAAATAACCGGCTTCATTATTGCTGGCTGCCCAGGTAATTTCATCTGAAACAGTATACCATTTAGACCCTGATTTACCTGCCACATAAAAAGTTTCCACATCACCGGCTTTCATTGTAAAGGTACCGGCAGTGTCATCATAAGGCGGAATTATTCTCAAATCTGTAAGCCCGGAAGCAGGCATAGCACCTTCCAGAACTGGGTAACCTGACGGTGGTATGGAAGGAAATTCTACGATTAAATCAATATTATTTAAATTACCTGTTTCAGACAGAGTGGTTCCGAAATTAAAATATCCAGAACTATCTGTCCTCTGAATGAGAGAAGGATTTTTTGCATATCTTACAGTAACACCCTGTGCAGGAGTAAACCCTGAAGGAGGATTGCTGTTAGTGGGCAGAATTACTATCTGGGAAGATGAATTTTTATAAACATAGCCGCTTTTCCCCAGACCATTACCGGGAGATGTTCCCGGCTGTGTGGGAGTTGGCTGGACAACTGATGTAGGATTTACAACAGGATTTACCGTTCCCCCTCCTCCGCCGCCACAACCGGCAATAAAACATAAAACAAGTAAAAAACTTATAAAATATAAAGCTCTGTAATTAATAACAATCGCCTCCCCCAAAAATATGGAATGAAATTTGCAAGTAATATTATATCATAAAAAAATGTGATGGTGAAGAGTGAAAAGTAAAGAGTGAAGGGTGAAAAATATTATATGAAATAGAATTTTATTAATTGTCTCTTTCCTCGCGTTACGCGTCACGGTTTAATATATTTAAGATAATTATTTAATTGTCGTTCATATTAGATTACTCTTTACGAGTCACTATTTTTTGTTGCTTTTACGTGATAATATGCTATAATTTTATTGAAATCATGTTATGGAGGTATATTTTATGTTAAAACTCTTCAAAAGTCTTTTAATTGCAGGATCGGTTCTTGTAAGAATGTCTTTAAGAAAGAAGTAT
>JBEHWP010000386.1:0-6304 GCA_040217665.1 Vulcanimicrobiota bacterium | reverse complement strand
GAGAAATTCTCCTTTTTCTTTATAGAGATTTCCGAGCATGTTATAGTCTGAAGCTACAGGATTCAAGGAAAGTGCCTTTAAGAAAGCCTGTATGGCATGATCGACCATACCGCTCCTGGCATATTCTATACCTGACTGTCTGTAATATAAATCATTCTCAGGATCCAGTTTTAGAGCATATTCATAGGCTTCAAGAGCTTTTTTTACATTACCAGTTTCCGTATAAATATCTCCCAGATCATTATAAAGCCTGCTGTCTTCCCCGTCTTCTTCTATGGCTTTCTCTATCTCTTTTAAGGCAAGCTCATAATTACCTTCTTCAAGAGCTTTAACGGCAAGATATCTTCTTTCAGGAATACCTCCGAGCTTCATTACAGCTTCATTCAATCTGTAACGGGTCAGGTCAAAACCTTCTGTTTTAACCATGGAAAGAAGTTCTGTCAGAGGTTTCAGGGCTCTCGTGTCACCGATTTTGCCAAGTAAATCTATGGCATATCTTCTTACTGACATGTCTTTACTGTTAAGGGAATCAATAAGAGTATCCAGAGCCCTTCTGTCACCGAAACCTTCCAGTGCTATGGCAGCACAGTAGCGAATATTTTCATCACAGTCAGAAAGGGCTCCGGCAAGAGGTTCTATGGCATCTTTAATACCGGTTGCCCTGAGAGCAAAGACTGCTTCCTTCCTGACAGAAGGATCTCTGTCTTTTAAAGCTTCACTCAGAGGGTGAATTACAGATTTTCCTCCTAACTGACCGAGAGAAAAAATAGCTTTTTTACGAACTTCTGTAACACTGTCCCACAGAAGTCTTATAAGATGTTTTCTGGCCTTTTTATCTCCAAGTGTACCCAGAGAAAGAGAAGCATTTGCTCTGACGTAAGGATCTTTATCTGATAAAGATTTTACAAGGTGATCTACAGAGCTTTTATATCCTGTACTGCCGAGAATCAAAGCAGCATATCTTCTGGCATAAACATTACCGCTCCTGAGAGATTTAAGTAACAACTTGCCTGCTCTGCTGCCTGCAAGTTGTATTGCCACACATGCATGTTCTCTTATCTCTTCGTCTTCATCGGAAAGGGTTTCAATAAGAGGTCCTATGGCACGGCTGTCTTTTATTAATTCCAGAGCAAGAATAGCCTTCTTCTTCATATCCCTGTCAGGAGATTTCAGGCTCTCAATTATTTCCAGAACTGATTTTTTTCTATTTAATTTTTTCAGGGATTTCTGCGCTTTTTCCCTGTGAAGACGGGAAGTGCTGTAATCCTCTATAAGTGATATTATTTCTTTATCCATAAGTTATATGAGCCATGACGCATGACGCGTAAAATTCAGTTTATCAGGTTTTTATATATTTCTATAAAAATTAACCTTTTCCTACTGGAGAGTAAATAAATAGTAAATCGTAAGTCGTGAACCTTACCCATCACTTTTCACAACTCACTCTTTACCCTTCGCCAAAATCTTTCTCGCTGTAAGTTTTACTTATCATTATCTTTTCCTCTATATATTTTACAAGATATTGATTTAAAACAAGTTTTTTATTTCCTTCAAAAACTATGGATAGAGCGTTATCTATCTCTTCTTTATTTTTCGGTGTAAAGCATTGTTCCAGACTGGAAAGACCTTTTTCCCAGGTGTTAAGACCTTCGGAAAGCAGTTTATCACCGGTATAAACTTCCAGAGTCCATTCTTCCGGTGAAATATAAGATTTTTCATAATCGTCTCTTACAGAAATGATCGTTTCTTTTATAGAAGCAATTATTGTCTTTATTTCCTCTTCATCGGTTTCATTATTAAGAAAATTCTCCAGTTTATTACAGAGCAGAAGGTAATTTGATGTGATAAAATCTTCGTAACTTACTCTACTGCGCAATTCTTCAATCAATTTTTCCTCTGTCATTACTGTATCATCATGACAGGGAAGTTTCTGAAAATTTATAAATTTTTCATTTAATACCTTGAATTCTTCTATAAAATCAGGCAATTCCTCCATAAAATCAGGTTCTTCTATAAAGTCTTCTATTTCACTGATCTTATCAAGACATTCATCTATAAAATCACTGAAACCATTATTTGAAACACATATCTCTTCTGCCATACTGCACAGTTCTCTGCAGGTATTTTTGAGAATTTCAGAAAACCCTGTCACAGGGATGCCGGAAGACAGGTAATTTTTTGCACATTCTATGAGATTATACAGAGGCGATGCCTTCAATTCTATATCAGAAAGATCACATGGCACAGAAACAGGTTGAATCTGAGGCATCTTAAATTTCATTTGAGGATGAAAATCAAAAGACGGTTCGCTGAATCTCAATTGTCCTGCAGAGCCGGACTTATATGCTGCATTATCAGAAAATTTATTCTCACCTGTGGAAAAAGTTAAGGGTTCTTCTGCCATATCAACAAATTTCTTTAATTCTGTTAATTTTTCCAGGCAGACTTTGAGTTCGTCAAAACATGGTTTCTCTTCTTCAAGAAGAATAGAAATATCATCTATGATTTCCAGAGATTTTACTATAGATTCTATAGACTTCCCTGTTTCTCTGGCACTTTCTTCCATGTCTAAAAGAGTATTTTCTACAGGTTCCAGGGTAGATAAAAAATTCTCTTTATCAATGACTCCAGAAAGGAAATCTTCAAATTTTACAATAAAATCTGAAAGATACAAAAGTAAAACCTCCTTATAAAGCGTGACGCGTAAAGCGTAATGCGTGATGCGTGATGCGTCATGGGTGATGCGTGTTTTCACCGGTACCGGGCAACCACAGAGGGTCACTTCCCACTTTTCACTTTTCACTTCTCAATCATTGATTGGTAATTTTTATATTATACGTGGCAGTAAGTTTGCCCTGTGTAGATATAACAGTAAAAGGAGACGTTTCTCCAGGTTGCAGGTGTATACCCGGTATATAGGCATTTACTACATCTACAACCTGACCGTTAACATCGTAAAAAGTAACACCTGCCTGGACATATCTCAGTTCTTTATTACCGATATTCAGAATTTCCCCCTTTACTATCATATATTTACCGTCTACAGAAGAAGTATTTTTTACAATCTTTATCGTATCTCTGTTGCCGGTAGATTTAATATCTACAGGAGCATCCCAGTATTTTAAAATAGAAGTGGAAGGAGACATTTTATATATTAAATCACAGTTGGCACACATTATGTTTGTACATTTACCTTCATAATTTATTGTAAAAGCAATAATATAATCAGGATAAAGATTGAATATCATCGTCCCCTCGCCATATTTAGGATTTCCTTCTGTTACAAAAATATTCCCGTATTCATCCGTAATATCACCTGCATCATCTCCTACCTTTACGCCTGAATCCAGAACAATATTGTCGCTTCCTATCTGCATCTGAACAACCTTATCATTTGCCGTAAGACATGTAAAGCCTCTGGTAAAATTGTAAATTTTTATATCTGCATTATCACTGTTAAGACCCGGTCTGTCTACTTTAGTAAGATTTCCCAGGGCTTCCTTTGCTTTATCAATATTTATTTCCTCTCCGAAAGAAATTACACCGGCAATTCCTTTCGTTGGATTTAAAACATTCCTGTCTCCTGACCATGCAGGTAAAGTAAAGGAAAACAGTAAAACAAAAATCAATAACATTTTTAACATAATATTCACCTCATATATTTATGCTTGTGCCCTGTGACACGATGATGATAAAAATACTGATAATTTAAAGCTTACACATTTTTTAATATAAAAAACTTATTATACACAGGCATGTAATTCCTGTAGACAATAATCCGCATAAACAGGTAGCTATAATAAAAGATACACCTGTTTTCTTAATAATTACAGCCTCTTCAGGATTTTTCGGATTTACATAACAGAAAGCTTTTTTATCTTTTCCATAATACTGTCTTATAAAATCATGACGTTCTTCCGGGGTTATTGAAGGATCAGTCTCGTCTATAAGACTATAACTATCAGAAGTATATTCTTTCCCGTTAAATTCATACCTATAAGACATTTTAATTCTGTATCTAATACCATGTTTCGCCTTATATTCTTGCAGATTGCATGATTGGATATAACATGGTGTTTTCTGCCATTTCGACGCTCTGACTGCTCTGTAAACAGCACATATTGAGCCATAGAATGAAGAAACAGCCAGACATAGAAAAAAACAGATCAGGAAAATAAAGACGGCACCGGTACGGTAGTCTTTTTTACCATTCTTAATCATTAAGCCATCCTTTCAAATCTATTTACCGGAACTTTTATATCTGGCAAGCCCTTCTTTTAATATGACAAGAGATTTCTTTATATCATGACAGTTCAATATATAGGCAAGTCTCAATTCATCCTTTCCCAGACCCTGAGTGCCATAAAAACCATCGAGAGGAGCAAACATAACCGTTTCTCCGTCAACATCAAAATCCCTGAGAAGCCATGTGGCAAAATCTTCCGTATCTTTCACAGGAAATCTTGCCACCATATAGAAAGCACCGTGAGGCTTATGAACAAGCACATCGGGAATAGATACAAGTCCATCATAAAGCGTATCTCTTCTGAGTTTATACTCTTCATAAATACTTTTAAAATAATCTACCCCCAGTTCATGAAGTGCAATGGCACCAATCTGTTCCAGAGTAGGAGGACAGAGCCTTGCCTGCCCGAATTTCATGACAGATTCCATAAATTCTTTATTTTTACATACAATACAGCCCACCCTCGCTCCACAGGCGGAAAATCTCTTGGATATACTGTCAACCACTATAGCCCGTTTATCAATGCCGGTAAACTCCATTATACTCGTATGCTTGAGTCCGTCATAAATAAATTCTCTGTAAACTTCATCTGTAATAAGGAATAAATTGTATTTTTTTGCAAGCTCTACTACCATTGATAATTCTTCTTCAGAATAAACTGTTCCCGTAGGATTTCCCGGGTTACAGAGCAAAATAGCTTTTGTTTTATCTGTTATTTTTTCCTCAAACTTTTCTGCAGGAGGAAGCTTAAATCCGTCTTCTATAAAGGTAGTCAGAGGAATAATATTAACTCCTGCCATGGTTGCAAAACCGTTATAATTTGTATAATAAGGTTCGGGAATTATTACCTCTTCCCCGGGATTCATTACTGCAAGAAAAGTAAATATGATTGCTTCACTTCCTGCTGTGGTGACAAATATATCGTCACTTCTTACATTGAATCCGATTTTATTATAATATTTTTTAAGAGATTCCAGATAAAGGCCTATACCGTTGCTCGGCCCGTATTTCAAAACCTTCTCTCCGTATTTACGAATGGCTTCCCAGTATACAGGCGGTGTTTCTATATCAGGCTGACCTATATTCAAATGGTAAACCTTTATACCTCTTCTTTTTGCTTCGTCTGCATAGGGAGTGAGCTTTCTTATAGGTGATGCCTGAATATCATAACTTCTCTGTGATAATTTAATTACTGCCATAATAAACTCCTTTTGTTCGTGATGCGTAACGCGTGACCCGTGACAAGAGCATATGTATATTATTTATGCTCACCTCAGTAATTATATCAATTCGTATTACTTGAAGCAATAGTAAATTTCAAAGAAGGATTCCGATGGGAAAGGATGAATTTTATTAAGTGAAAAGTGAGTTGTGAGTCGTGAGAAGTGAAAAGCAACCCTCTGTGTTCGCCCGGTACCGGTGAAAACACGTATTACTCATCACGTATCACGCATCACGCATTACGCGTTACGCGTCATGATTATTAGGAAAAGAGTTGATTCTTATTCTTAAAATTTTAATCATAGAAGATGAAAAATCTCTCTTAAAAGAAATAGAAAATACCCTGGAAAAAGGAAACTTTGATGTGTACACTGCAACAACAGGGGCAGAAGCATCTGATATTATAAAAAAGAAACAAGTGGATGCCATAGTAATAGATATATCTATATCTGATATAGACGGCTGGTTTTTATGTGAGGAAATCAAAAATAATCATGCAGCTATTCCTCTCATAGTTCTCTATCTTGCAAGTGAAAGGGACATGTCGGAATTCAAAAGACTCGGTCTTAAATATACACTCGACAGGCCCGATAATTTCTCGAAACTTGCAGAAATAATCACAGAAATTTTTCCAGCCGAAGAAGAAGAACTGAAAAAAGAAAATATAAAACTGTTAATTGTAGAAGATGACAGCATGATTTTAAATATTGTAGTATCTCTTTTTAAACTGGAAGGATATAAAGTATGGTCAGCTCCTCATCCCTACAGAGCTCTTGAAATACTCGAGGAAAATAATTATGCCATAGATCTCATAGTTTCTGATGTTATGATGCCCAA
>JBEHWP010000385.1:0-6304 GCA_040217665.1 Vulcanimicrobiota bacterium | reverse complement strand
TTTATTGGAAGTTATTATTTTAAGTCATGGTAATTATAAAGAATTTATAATTTATATGCAGGAAGGATTATTATATCAGACATTGAACATTAGATTAAAAACGGGAAAAATGTAATATACTTTATCGTAAAAAAGAGCCTGTAAGAGGGGGTGAAATACTGGCTCAAATCTCTTATTGAAAAAAATCAATAAAATAAATTCAAGGAGGCATGTAACATGAAATACAGGATACTTATTGCAACAGTCTTATTTATACTCCTATCTCTTTTTATCAATATATTAACCGGATGTGACGGAGGTACAGGAAGCGGGCCGATAATACCGGGACTTACACCTTCTGTTGTAACCATGCAGGATATAACGGAAACAGAAGTTATAGATCCTATCGGAGAAAATGCGATACTTTCTGATGATCCGAATGCTTTCAGATATGCTGCAAATCAGATAAGACATCTGGATTTTGTGAAAGCAGTATATGCAGATGAAGATGAAATGCTTGTGGAATATGACTGGGGAGGTACGGAAATATGGATGGATCAGCCTGACTTCCAGGAATCCGGTTCATCAAGATATGAAAAATCTTTTATTTCGTCAGAATATGGAAATTCTTTGCTGAAAGCCGTGGGAAACAAATATGCCGTAATATATGACAGTACCTATGATGATCCCGGATTTGCCTATGACAAACCCTATCTGGATGATGTAGAAAAGGATTTAAAGGCTACAGGTTTCACCGTCGTAAGCAAACATGGCTCCCTTGCTTCAGTAGACAGTTTTAAAGAAGTGAAGGATTACGGAGTTATACTCTATACAGGCCACGGAGGACTTGAGGACGAGCTGGCATCAGATACATTCTATTCCATAATGACAGGAGAACCTTACAGTAAACCTGATACCTCTTCGGCAAAATTTGAAGACTGGAAGAATAAAAGAATCGAATCTATGACCGTAGACTGGGGCAAAACAGGAAGCAAGACTACAAAGACCTTCTGGGCAGTAACAAATAAATATTTTGACTATTACAAACCTGGCCTTAATAATTCCCTTTTCTTCAATCTGGCCTGTGAGGGGATGAAACCTTCAACAAAAGTAACGATTCATCCTATGGCTGCAAGTCTCATAAACCTGGGAGCAGGCGTTTATCTCGGATGGACAAAAAGTGTAAGTAACACAGGGACTGTAGCAAATTCTTTTATAAAGCAAATGTGTACAGGACTTACAGTAGGGGAAGTTTATAATAAAGGGTGGGAGCCTGATCCTTCTGATGGCGGTGTATTGAAATATTATCCTGAAAACAGTACCGGCGGCGGCATTACACTCAAGTAAATTTCTTATATAAAATGCACGGGGGGCTGACGGGCAGCCCCTGTGGTAAAAAATAAAACATGAACATTTTTGTTTACGGAAACCTGATGGAAGGGTTCGGCAATTATAATAAATACCTTAAGGGGCGAGTCCTCTACAGGACTGAAGGAGAAGCCAGAGGAAAACTCTATCATCTCCCTGCAGGTTATCCCGCCATGATAGACGGAGATGATGTCATAAAAGGTGAAATAATGGAAATAAAGGATGAAGACATCAAAATTCTGGATGAACTTGAAGGCTATTACGGAGAAAATAAACATAATTTATATGACAGGTTCAAAAGAGAAGTAAAAACAGCAGAAAACGGCAGTTTTATGTGCTGGATTTATTTTTACAGGAATATTGATTATGTAAAGACCTGCGGCATTTATATTCCTCACGGGAACTGAAGAAAATTTGCCGGTGAGGTGAAGGTAAAAGAATATATTACGGAATCAAGTTATGATATATGGAATACAATATAGATTTTTTCAAATTTCCCATAAAAAAACACTTATAATATCTATTCCATCCTTTTACTCTTACCTGATTTAGCCTTTAATTTCTTTATTTCTTTCTGTTCTTTTTCAAAGTCTTTCTGCAAAGATGCTTCTCTTCCGGCTTCATTCTTATAAAAGAGATCTCCCTTTTCTTCCTGTATAACTACATTTTCTGATGACCACTGAGGGGCAGCTTTCTTCTGCCTTATGTCAGATAATTTTCTTTTGTTGGAATTTATCTCATTCATAAGTTATTCCCTCCTGAAGTATATTCGTCTGAAGACCATGACAGGACATATGAAAGGTTCATTCTTCTGTATGTCAGGAGAATTTTCCTGTCCATTGAGGTTACATTTTATTTTTTCAATAAAGGTGAAGTCTGAAAATTCCCTGCATATACATCATCTATACACCAGGAATTCTGGAACTCACTGTTGTTATCTTCATAATACCAGGCAATTTTCACATCTGAATTGCCTCTATAAGCAGATATGTCTATTTCTACATTTTCCTTTACATCTGCCACAGCAGGACTCCATGACAGATCAGTCCAGTTTACACCTCCGTCTGTACTTATCATGACCTTTGCCACAACATTTACGGGATTACTAATATAGCTTCTAAAATAGAGTGTCACAGCACCTGTTCCACTCAGATCGATAGATTTAGACATGAGATTACTCGTGCCTGTAAAAGGACTTTCACCTGCAAAAGCCAGAGCGTTAAAATCTGTACCACCGGCAAAGGGGAAGCTGATTCTGTTCCAAATACTATTTGATATACTCCATCCGTCAGGAGGAAAATTATTGCCGTCAAAATGTTCTTCCAGAAGAGGAGAAGTTGTTATACTGTTAATAGTTATGGTGGAATAAAGGCCATTGCCTGTATATAAAGTTACAGGGGTTAAATCAGACTGAGCTGTGCTTCCTCCGAAAGGATCATAGAGAACAGCTTTGTATTCATCAGGTGCAGGTATATAATAAAAATAAGCTTTTCCATCTATATTACTTTTAGTTGTTTTCACCAGAGTGCCTGTACTGTTATAGAGTAATACAGTAGATTTCGGTCTTATATTACCTCCTGAACCTGTTATTACTTCAACTCTTCCGTATTTATTATCTTTAACAGGTCCGGTTACTGCCGCACCTCCGTCAGGTTTGCCAAAACCTGTCTTCAGATCAAACCCGGGAGATTCTATGTCTTTTGCCGTTAACTCAATCTGGCTTTTTATCTGTTCCGGTGTAAAATCAGGATGGGCAGAGAATATAAGTGCACATATACCTGCAACAAACGGAGAAGCAGAAGAGGTACCTGAACCGTAACAATATTTATCACTGCCTCCTATAGATGTAGTATAAACATTCACTCCCGGGGCAGCCACACAGATATGGTCTCCTCCCGTAGAATAAATAGCAGGTTCATATCTGCCGTCTATCGCCCCCACTGCAATTACACCCTGAAAGCCGGCAGGATAGCTTACTTTATTAATATATTCATTTCCCATAGATGCAACTACAACTACATGATTTTGCAGCGCATATGATATGGCATCTGCATCTATCTGTGAGTAATAGCCTGACCCGAGACTCATATTTATAACCTTTGCACCTTTCTCTACTGCCCAGTATACGGCACTGGATATATAAAAACTTTCATATCCTGTTGCATTTGAAAATATATTCAATACCATTATGCTGCTATCCCAGGCAACACCTGCCACACCTTTACCGTTATTTCCACTGGCTGCTGCAACACCTGCCACCATAGTGCCATGATGGTGCACGTCTTCAATGCCTTCACCTGTAAATCCATGAGAATCCCCATCTATTCTGCCGGTAAATTCCTCATGAGATGTATTTATACCACTGTCTATAATAGCAATTTTCACACCTGCTCCCCGTGTAACAGCCCATGCTTCATCAAGATTACAACTGTCAGGAGCATATTGAAGTGTATAAAAAGGATCGTCAGGTGTGAATGATGTAAATTTATAAATATAATCAGGTTCTGCCCATGATACTCCACTTTCTTCCATAAGAGTTTTTATTGTTTCACTTATAGATGTTCCTTCCGGTATTTCAATGAGAGCATAATTTTCTCTATTTCCTGTAAAGGAATCAATAACAGTGCCATTAATCTTTCCTGCAATTTCTTTCCCGTCTGTATTATTTCCGTAATGAACTATTACGCGATTTTTCACATATTCTCCGAGTTCACTGTCTGAATCCGGCAAAGCAAGGGGATCCTTCGAAGGTGGTAAAAAATTATTATTAATACTGTCCGAAGAAACAGTGTTAATTCCGCTTCCACAGCCGGCATATAAATACAGGGAAAGCAAAAGAATTAACATAAAAACAGAGCTTTTTTTCATGATTAAACCTCCTATGGTGTTACAAATTTAAAAGAACCATTATTGGAAGGATAGTTAGAATCAAAGAGAAATCCTACATCCGGTACAGATATTGCACCGGGAGCAGTAGCTACTGCATTTATATTCCATTCATATACCCTGTTATGATTTAATATATTTGACATCAGCGTAAAAGCATGTGTAGTGATATTACCGGCAACATCTGGAATAACAGTTTTATAAACAGGGCTGTCGGGGGAATTGTATTCTGATACATAGATGGTAAAAGTTTTGGTACTTCCCGGTACACTCGTAGATGTCCACTCAAATGTGGGAGTAAGATCAGATAATGTGGAATTATATTCAGGGTCTGTCAATATTACATGAAACAGATCCAGTATTTTTGTCGAAGATGGTTCTGACAGAGGCCCTTCATTAATGCCATTAAAAGGAGAAATCTTATAATAAAGAGTTTGGCCCGGGTATACGAATGAAGGATCTCTGTCTGCAAAGGAATTTGTATAGCTTGTACCTATAAAACTGTAAGTTCCCTGTCCGGAAGTAGCTCTGTATATCTTATAACATGGTGCACCATTCTGTACCCAGCTTACATCAACAAAACATGTGGCATCTTCAGGAACTCCTTTAATATCCATAGTTTTTTCACCAGGCAAATGAAGGGGATAGGAAAATATGTCATCCGGGATTTTCCCGTATTTTTCCAAAATTTTCATTTTATATTTTTCTAAACTTTCTCCGTAGGTCATGGCATATGTATTTACCCCTGTTACCATGGCGGGAACAGTTGTACCTGAATAATCTGTGATAACATGGATAGTAAGTTCTGTCCTGTTATTATTTGCATCATAGGCTGTTATATAAAGCCAGGAACCTCCCGGCGGTATTCGTTCGGGAGCCAGAGTATAATAAACAGGGCTTTTATCGAAGGCGAAAGTATCACTGTGTTTGCATCCTTCTCTTACTAAAATACTCTTTATATTATTGTCAAAACAGGTAGCTGACAGAGTAACCAGTGTCGATGTGTTTATAACAGAACCGTCACTCGCACCAGTAAGACTTATCTGAGGAGGTTGACTCCTCTGCCAGCCGGAATAAAAACAAGGTTTTTGAATCATTTCCAGATTCGTATTTTTATAAGGTAATATATTTATATCCTGTGCCCTTGAAATGGCATAACCTTCTTTTAATAGATCCAAATTATAAGTACCTGGTTCTATCCCGGTCATTATAAAATATCCGCTTCCATCAGTTTGCGTAATCTGTCCTGTGGATAATTTTACCGTAGAGTTACTTACAGGAGAACCGCCGTCAGAATCCACGACTGTACCGGTAATAGTTCCTCCTGACACAGAAGGAGTAATAGCGGTAAGAGGCGTCATAGTCGGCGTGGGAGTATTTTCAGCAGGTAATACAGTAGGAGTGGGGGTATTTCCTGATGGATCCGGTAAAGGAGGGTCTATGTGGCCTGCTACGATATTAACAGTGTTAACACCTGGATTTAAAGTAATATTAACAGCTCCTATAGGACTGTTCCGATGATTTTCATAATTCTCTTTATTTTCCCATATTTCAATTCTTACAATATTTACAGGAATATTATTAAAGGTGTAATTACCATTCGAGTCTGCTGTAATTTCTATAATATGCCGTATGGTACCTTCATAGTATATAACTAATACATATGCATAAGGTATTGGAACTTCGGATGTGTCCAGCACATATCCTGTCAGAGAATAACCGGCCTGTTCTGTCGCGGTAGGAGATAATAGATTTACTGTGCTGTTATCACCGCATCCGGAAATGGTTATCAACAGTAATATAAAAAATAAAATAAAAGTAAAAAAAATTTTCATATTTCCTCCCTCTCTGGCTAAATAGTGACATTAAAATGGTGAGACAAAACATATTATATCATTGAAGCCGTAAATAAAAATATAATTTTTGTTAATTTTTTGTTAAAATACTGACAGAATTATGTATAAAAGGATGGACAGACGGCTTATAGTCAGTTTCATAAATATCCATAAATAACATATCGTAATGCGTAATGGGCAGGGAAATAAATCTGTCACGCGTTACGTGTCACGAT
>JBEHWP010000384.1:0-6331 GCA_040217665.1 Vulcanimicrobiota bacterium | reverse complement strand
ATCTATAATCCTCATGAAAGAAAATCTGTCTTTGCAGACATTTACTATTTTGCGTCTATTTAATTTACAACTGACTATTAATACGGTATATATTTTTCTCCAGAGCCCGTCCTGCGACAGGTGTCTACTTGATTATTTTTTGGGTACCCTTTTACCTGGAACGGTAATTAGGATCAGTCAGGAAATAACTACATCATAGTTAAAGTTTATATCGTGACGCGTAATGCGTAATGCGTGACGCGAGGATATTGATCGTTCTAACAATTAGTATCCTCTTATAATTTATGTGATATCTGGAAATAAGTCAAGTTATTTATACCTCGGCTTTAAAGACTATCTGCTTCGTGATTTCATCAAATATAAATTGATTTCTTCTCTATATTAATGTATAATTAGCCTATATTTTTTTGAGAGGAGCTTTTTATTATGGATAGTTCCGGAGCATGTTTGATTCAGATTCTTTTCTTTGGCGGATTTATCTGTATTGGGCTGGCTATAACTTATTATAATAATAAAGCAATACAGGATGCATGGGGCAGATTTGCTATGAATTCAGGCCTTGTAATGAATCCGGGTGGTATATTCAGCACTCCGAGAGTTTCAGGAGATTATAAAGGGTTTGATTACCTGTTGCATACTTTCTCAAGAGGCAGCGGGAAAAGCAGAACTACATATACCGGTATTACTATGAATTTTCCGACATATATTGACTGTCATCTTCATGTTTATCAGGAAGGTTTTCTCAGCAAAATAGGAAAAGCCCTGGGAGGACAGGATATTCAGATAGGAAACAGAGAGTTTGATGACGCATTTATGATAAAAAGTCAGACTCCAGGGAAAATAGACAGGATTCTTACTCCTGATTTAATGAGGAATATGCTCAACGGAAGGCATCTTATAAATATGTCTGTTACAGGAAACGGTATACACTATGAACAGATAGGAATTATAAAGGATGCGGCAAATCTTACCTATATAAGTGAAATCATGTGGATGATGGCAAATAATGCCTGTGTAATGGAAGGGATCGCCGTTGGGCATAGGGAATTGTCTGACGGAAATTACAGGAGTGAGGAAAATTATGACAGACCTCAGCAAATTGCTTCCTCTTACAACAGTCCGTCTCCGTCATATAATCAACCATCTTCCTTTATAACACCTCCGCAGTCATCTTTTTCCGGCACATATAATAATCAGAGCCGGAGTGATTTTACATCTGCCGGATCTTCCAGTTTTTCGTCTCCCGGCACAGGAGAAAGAAGCTGTGTTTCCTGTGGTGCCAGTGTACCTGTAGCAAATAAATACTGTATAAACTGCGGGAGATTGATGTAATGAAAACTACTGTAGTCATACCTACATACAATGAAAAAGAAAATATAGGTGATCTTATAAATTTCATTTTAGATTTAAATATAGAAGGACTTGATATACTTGTAGTTGATGATAATTCACCTGATGGAACAGGGCAGATTGTAAGTGATGCAGGGAAAAATAATCCTTCTGTAAGTCTTCTGACGAGAAAGAAAAAACGGGGAAGAGGATTTGCAGGTATAGAAGGATTTCAGAGAGCCTTCAATGAAGGAGCAGATTATATAATAGAAATGGATGGAGATTTTTCCCACCATCCCCGTTATATACCGGATTTATTGAATAAAATACCATTTTATGATATAGTCATCGGTTCCAGATTTGTTCCGGGAGGACAGGATGAAGACAGAGGATTATACAGAAAAATCATAACGATTCTTGCCGGTATATATATAAGAACTCTACTGGGAATACATATCAGGGATGTTTCTTCAGGATACAGATGTTTTAAAAGGCATGTTTTCGAACTTATAGACCTTGAAGATCTCATATCTGCCGGGCCTCCCATAGTAACTGAAATTTTATATAAAGCAAGACTTAAGAATCTCAATATGTATGAAATACCTATTGTTTTTAAAGACAGGGTAAGGGGTAAAACCAAGCTTGATTATATCACTCTTCTGGAAAGTCTTGTTATGGTTTTAAGATTGAGACAGATGCACAGAAAAGGAATTATATAAATGGTTTTTTCTATCCCCGGATAACTTAAAGAAAGGCACCTGGAAGTGAAAGGAAATTTTAATAATAAATATACCTGTATATTATGCGGCGGGAAAGTATTTACTCATTATTTAACAAAAGACGGTTTTGTGTTAATTAAATGTAAATCCTGTAATTTTATTTTTATTCCGGAAGAATTTTACTCTTCTGTTGAAATGATTAAAGAACAATATGTAAAGAATAAATCTTCTCCTGTAAGTTATTATCTGTCAACAAGGGAACTGGATGTAAAATACTGTCTTGAAAATCTGGCCATACTGGAAAAATATATAAAAACCGGGAAAATACTTGATATAGGCAGCAGTGTGGGAAGTTTTCTTACTGCGGCAAAAATGAAAAACTGGGAAGTTTCGGGAGTTGAACCGAACCCCCTGGCTGCTTCTTATCCCCGGAAGGAAGGATTTCATATATATAATGAATTTTTCAATGGAGGTTTTGTTGAAAAATGTTCTGAAATGTATGATGCCATTCATATGGGTAATGTAATTGAACACGTGTTTGACCCTGTAACATTCCTGAAAAATGCCTTTGAAATTACCAGACATGACGGATATTTACTGGTAACTACAATCAATATAGATACATGCTGGGCTAAAAGATATCATATAAAACCTCTGGAACATCTTGTATACTTCAATCCTGACACACTTAAATATGCACTGAAACAGGCAGGATATGAAGTTATCTATTGTGCCAGAACCTCCAGAAGCAGAAATATAGCAAAGATTGATAAGAGTACAAGTAAAATGGGTCTTATGGAAAAGCTTGTTATTAAATTAACACAGACCTTTGGACTGGGAGAATTACTCGGGATTATATTAAAATTTATAATTGTAGATGAAATAGTAATTATAGGTAAAAAATAAAGACGTATGATTGATGTTTAAATATGAACATATTGTTTTAATAATTTTACTTGCTTCCCTTACGTTTGTAACACTCTATCATATACCTGCAGCAGATACATGGCTTAATCTTGCTACAGGAAAATATATTATAGACGAAGGAACGGTACCTCAGAAAGATGTATTTTCTTATACTGCAAACGGCAGGCCATGGAATTCGACTCAATGGTTTATACTGGCTCTATTCTATTTAATTTATCTACCTTTTAAGATGAAAGGCCTTTATCTGCTGAGGACAGTTATTCTTTTAATTACTTTCTCAATCATATTTTTTATCTGTCAGGTAAGAAATTCAAATCCTTTACTCTCTGCTATTATTCTGATTATATGCTGCTTCCTGGCTCAACCTTATTATTATTTCGATATGAGAGCCTATTTGATAACTTATTTATTTATAAATCTTTATATATTTTTTCTTGAAAGAAGAAAAATGCAACATAAATCTTTCCCTATATGGCTATTACCACTTATAAATTGCGTCTGGGTAAATTCACACAGTGCTTTTTTTGTTGGCTTCGGTATAATTTTTGCTTATTTTATAGATGAATTCTTTTTTTCTTCTGATAAAAAATCTTCTTTATTTTTAATAGGTACAGGTATACTGACAATTTTATCGTCTTTTATTAATCCTTATGGATATAAAATTTTGTTGTATCCCTTTAATCTGAGCCATGGCTATGGTTTCTGGCAGAAATTTCTTGTTGAATGGAATAAACCTGATTTACTGGGTGAACATTTCAGTTTTTTAATTTTTTGGATTATTTCTGCTATTATTATAATTATTACTATAAAAAATGGGAACATAAGGGATATAATTATATGGGTTGCTTTCAGTTATCTTGCCTTTAAAGCAGTAAGGCATATTACCCTTTTTTATCTTGTAATCGTGCCTGTATTTGTGAAACATCTGGATATAGTTATCGGAAAAAGAATAAATTTTAGCATATTGGAAAGTTTTCTACGCAATAACAGAAGACTGATGACAATCATTCTGATACTGTGTACCCTGATATATTTAAGAACTTTTATTACAATATGGACAGTAGATTTTTCTATGGAAAAAGAAATGTTTCCCTTCTATGGGGTGCAATTTTTTAAAAATAATAAACTTCCGGGAAGACTCTATAATCCTTATGAATGGGGCGGATATATTATGTGGACTATGTACCCGGGGAAACTGGTCTTCTGTGATGGTAGAGCAGATGTTGTTTACACGGAAGAAATTTGCAGGGAATCTTATTTTTCTATGACAGGGCAAGATCTGTCTGTCTTTGATAAATATAATATTAATCTTGTACTCTGTAATAAAATCAATGAACCACTCGGAATGAAACTGCCTTCTGTATTACAGAATAAACCTGATAAATGGTGTCTTATATATTCTGATGAAAATTCTTATATATTTATCAGAAATAATCCTTCAAATAAGAAAATAATAGAAGATTTTTACAGTGGAAATCTTATTATACCCGATACACCACGGGGAAATTATTATGAAGCCACGGTTTTACTTAAAACGGGAAATTATGAAAGAGCTTTATATTTTCTGGATAAAGCTCTGGAATTAAATGAAAATTTTATTGAAGCCCTTATGGCCAAAGGATATATACTTGCCCTGAGAGGTAATTTAAAAGAAGGAAAAGATTGTTTTCTAAAAATACTGTCTCTTAATAAAGAATTTCCCGGTGTTCATTATAATCTCGGATTAATTTATAAAAATTCAGGTGATTTTGATGACGCAGAAAAGGAATTTATGATAGAATTAAAAATACATGACTATAAACCGGCATCGGACGAACTGGAAAAACTGAAAAAACGCGGGGGGAAGTGATTTTGTTTGGAATTTAATTCTTCAGAATTTAAGATTAATTGTACCTATTTTGCAGGTGAAAAACCCTGTAAATTTAAGAGAATCTGTAAAGGCTGTCCTTTTTATGTTCCGGTGGATTTTAAAATATTAATCATAAAACTTGCTGCCACAGGGGATGTGCTCAGAACCACTCCTATTCTTTACGGGATAAAAAGGTTGTATCCAGAGAGCCATATTACCTGGATTACAGATAATTCTTCTGTAGATGTGCTGAAAAATAATCCTCTTATTGATAAAGTGTTACCATATGATATGGCGAATATTTTGAGACTTCAGATAGAGGAATTTAATCTTCTTTATTCCCTGGATAAGGAAATAAGAGCTACTGCTCTTGCTGAAATGGTAAAAGCACCGGAAAAGAAAGGATTTTCTTTTCATAAAAAAGGAAATATTTATCCTTTAAATGATGAAGCTATCTATGCATTCAGACTTGGAATAGATGATGACCTTAAATTCAACATAAATCAGAAGACCTATCAGGAGATAATCTTTGAGGCATGCAATATTCCCTATGAGAAAGATGAATATATGTTTACATTACTCCCTGAAGAAATAGAAGAAGGGAAAAAATATTTTAATGAACTGGGAATAAAAGACGATAATATAGTTATAGGGTTAAATACGGGTGCCGGACGTGTTTACGCCACAAAAAAATGGTCTGAAGAAGGTTTTATTGAACTGGCACATAAATTGCATAACACTATAGATAATATTAAAATAGTTCTTCTCGGAGGGCCTGATGAAATAGAAAGGAACAGAATTATAAAGAAAAAAGCACCTGTTATAGATACAGGACATAATAACAGTTTGAGGAGATTTGCTTCTATCGTGAATAACTGTCATATGCTGGTTACAGGAGATACACTGGCCATGCATCTTGCCATAGCACAGAAAATACCTGTTATTAGCTTTTTCGGTCCTACATGTCCGCAGGAAATAGAACTTTACGGAAGAGGAAAGAAGATTATAGCAAATCATGACTGTCTGCCATGTTATAAATGTGAATGCATAAAGGAAGTGAGCTGCCTTTACAAAATGAGCAGTGACGAAGTGTATGATTTGGTAATGGAGTTGCTGCCGGATATAACTATCAGATAAATACATTACGGAAACATTTATCCCCGCGTCCCGCGTCACGATTAAAGGAGGGTGTTATTCTTGAAAGATGTCCGGGAAAAGAAAAGCTCTTTTTTCAGTAATTTAACAAAAGGCATAAGTGATCTTATGGGAGGAAAAAAGAAACAGAATGCAGTTGAAGAGAAAAATGATATGATAGACGAAGATAAAAAAGCCAGAGAACTCCTTGCCGGAGTGACCAAGCCTGCCACTCCCGGTGCGACCCGTATGATGATGAAGGATAATTTCGATGAACTGGTTACGTCTCTTACGAAAGATCCCATACCATATCTCAGGAAATATGCAGCTCTGAGACTTGGTGAACTGGGAGATAAAAAAGCGATAGAATATC